>JAFSAX010000001.1 GCA_017442105.1 Selenomonadales bacterium
CTGTCGTCACCATACCGCTCGTCTGCTTCTTCCTCCGCTCATAGCAAGCGAAAGACCGCACCCAACATCGGGTACGGTCTTTTTTGATGTCTATCTCTCGACATAAACAAAATAAGCACCAGGAATCCCTGATGCTTATTGATTGCTTCTATTAGTTGACAGCGTCTTTCAAGCCTTTGCCTGCTTTGAAAACAGGGTTTTTGCTTGCAGCGATCGTGATCTCTTCGCCCGTCTGCGGGTTGCGGCCTTTTCTTGCTTCTCTTGCTTTTACTTCGAACGTACCGAAGCCGATGATCTGTACTTTGTCTTCGAGAACGAGAGCTTCTTCAATGCTCGTGAACAATGCGTTTACTGCTTTTTCTGCATCTTTTTTCGTCAGTTCTGCTTTTTCTGCAACACTGGCGATCAATTCTGTTTTATTCAACCTAGTGGTCCCCCTTATATATATTCATTATGAACAGTATTATTCGCCGACTTTCTTTTTATTCCTCTTTGATTTTTCACAATTTCACAAAAAAGTTTATTTTTCTTCCAGCTTTGCCTGCTCCCACAGCTTGTCCATCTCGGCAAGTGTCATGTCGTCCCATTTTTTGCCGAGTTCATGCACCTTGTCTTCGATGAAGGTGAAACGACGGCGGAATTTGTGGTTGGCGGCAGTGAGCGACGTTTCGGGCTCGATATGTAAGAAGCGCGACAAGTTGACGAGGCTGAACAGCACATCGCCGAATTCTTCTTCAATGGCATGCGTATCGCCTTCGGCACTCGCTTCGGCAAGCTCACCGAGCTCTTCGCGGACTTTTTCCCAGACGTCTTTGACTTCCGTCCAGTCAAAACCGACTTTTGCCGCTTTTTTCTGCAATTTGAACGCTGCCATAAGCGCAGGCAGTCCCGGCGATACACCGTCAAGCACGCTCACGCGTTTGCCTTCTTTTTCTTTTGCCTTGATGGCTTCCCAGTTGACGAGGACCTCGCCTGCATCGCGTACGCTGATATCACCGAATACGTGCGGATGACGGCGGATCATCTTCTCGGTCACACCGTCGATGACGTCCTGCATACTGAATTCACCACATTCTTCGGCAACGCGCGCATGGAATACGATCTGGAGAAGCAGGTCGCCAAGCTCTTCACAGAGAAGCGGTGCGTCTTCGTTCTCGATGGCTTCGATGGCTTCGTAGACTTCTTCTATCATGTAGCGGCGGAGGCTGTCGTGTGTCTGCTCGATATCCCACGGACAACCGCCCGGCGAACGGAGCGTTTCCATGACATCGACGAGCGGCGTGATATCAAACGTAGATTCGCGTTTTTCTCTGCGCGGTACGTATACGCTCGTCAGATGGTCGATATTCGGCTGACGGTCAAGCTCATAGAGCGGGATCTCGCGCACTTCTTCGTCGTCAAGTCCGAGGTTGCGCACGAACGTGATCACCTGTTCGTCGTCATACTGCTCCATGAGAGCCAGCTTGACTTCGCTCGCCACGGCGCGGTCGTATACCTGCGTGATGACGAGAGCCGCTACATTGTCGGGCGGCAGGTCGCCGATATCATCACCGTCTAAGATGGTCAGCCCGTTGATGGGATCGACACCAAGACGAACGTAGAGCACTTCGAGAAAGCTCATCGCAGGCAGTATCGTAAGCGATACGCCTTCTTTTTCTGCACGAGCGCGCAGCATCTGCACCGTTTTTTCCGCAACGAGCGGACTGCCCGGTACCGCATAGATAAGTCTGCCCGACTCTTTTGCAAGCGCAAGACACTCGTCTGTGATCGTCGTGTACACTTCGTCGAACGTATCTTTTTCGTCATATATATGGTCGAAGCTTGAGAATGTGTATCCTTCTTCGCCGAGCTGTTCAACGGTCGGATGCTTCGCCGTACGCAATCGTACGCAGGCTTCCTCCGTCAACAGTTTTTTCGTTTCTTCCGTCATAAGGCCTTTGCGACCTGCGCCAAGACCGACTACGATCAATTCACTCATCTCTATTGCCTCCCTATTTTTTCAAAAGCCCAATTTTGCGAAGTACGCGCGCAAGCGGTGCGCCGACTTTCGGTACACGAGCAAGGTCATCTTCGGCGATCGCGCCGAGAAGGATCAGACCGACACCGTACACAGCGACACCAACTAAGATCGCCACGAGCGTCGAGAGCGTGTTGCTCGCAAGCTGGAGCATAACAAAATCATACGAGAAGATAACAGCCGCGCCCATCAGCGTTGCCGCCAGACACGTTTTTATGATATCCACCACATTCGGCGAATAGCCGACATAGCGATGGACGAAATACAAGTTGAGCATTGCCGCAACGGCAAAGTCGATATTCGTCGCCCAAGCCGCACCGTTGATGCCCCATTCGGGAAGTGCCGTCCAGTACCAGCTGAGAGCGACTTTTACGACGGCCGATATCGCCAAGTTGATAAGCGGGATCGCCGTGTGGCCGATACCTTGCAGGATACCTGTCGTGACCTGACCGAGGCCGAGCACGATGATACCGAACGAGAGGATACCGATACATCCGCCCGCATTCGGCGTCGCATAGAGCATCTCGGAGATCGGCGTTGCCAACAGGAACAGACCCACACAGCTCGGTATCGTGATAAAGTTCGCGATACGGATAGCCGTCGATGTCTGCTGCAGGATACTTCTCGAATCCTTCAGCGTAAACGCCGCCGATACAGCAGGTACGAGCGATGCCGCCAGCGATGCCGTGAGAATCGTCGGCAGGTTGATAAGCGCAACTGCCATACCTGTCAAGTAGCCGAACAGCTCCGTCGCCGCTTCGGTCGTATAGCCTGCCACTTCAAGACGAGCAGGTACGACCAGAAGGTCGATGTTCGCCGTCAGCGGCATCAGCATATTCGCAAGCGTAACAGGGAGCGACAGCTTGAAGATACGGCTGATGATCTTCATACGAGGAAGCTCTTCCGTCATCGGCTGCACCGCTTCCATCTCTCTCATCGAACGACGCTGTTTCCAGTAGTAACCGATGAGAACAAGAAGACCGAACGCCGCCCCCGGTGCCGCACCGAAGCTGGCACCTGCCGCCGCATACTCAAGCCCCGACGGGAGAAGCAGATACGCCAGAAGGATCATGACAAGCACGCGGAAGAACTGCTCGACGATCTGCGAAACAGCCGTCGGCGTCATCTGCTGAAGCCCTTGGAAATATCCGCGGAAGCTCGCCAATATCGGTACAAACAAGATCGCAGGCGACAGTGCCGCGATCGCCCAGTACGCGCGTGTATCACGGACGAACCCACTCGATGTCAGCCAGTCCGCCCCCAAGAAGAGAAGTGCCGAGAATACGATACCTGTTATCGTCATCATCGCGACAGCCATATGGAATACCTTCCTTGCCCCGCGATAATCATTCAGCGCCATACGCTCCGACACCATGATAGAGATCGCGACAGGGATCCCTGCCGACGATACGCCGAGTGCCAATAAGTAGAGCGGATACGCCATCTGATAAAGACCGATCCCCTCACCGCCCAACAATCTCGACAACAAGATACGGTTGACCGAACCGATGACTTTGACGATGATACCTGCCAATGTTAATATCAAAGCACCTCTGATAAATGCCTGTTTACTCACCTTCCGATTCCTTCCTCTCTCTTTTCCGTCTATGTATACGCAAAAAAAGACATTCTGCGCCTATTTCTATAACATGGTATTTTTCTCCGACGATATTCGTTTTTCCTGCCGATACGCATAGAAAAAAGCAGCCACCGTCTGCGGATCCTGCCCGAAACCACGTTCCAAATCGCGTATCCGTCGCGAACAGGACGCCCTTTGCCCGAGCAGAACTCGCTTTGTGCTGCTTTTTTCTTCTTACTGTGACATTTGTTTCGACAAAAACCCTGCCGCCGTTTCGGTAAGCTTGCTTTCCGTATCGCCCATTCGTATACCCGGCTGGCGCGTACATAAGATGACGGCACCGATGGCATCTCCCTCCACGATGATCGGCGACATCACCTGTGACAAGACCCCGATCGGCGCATCAGCTTCCGTCTGAACGGGAGCGAGGCGCACCTGCTTCGCCTCGCTGAGATCGTTGTGCATCTCAGTCCGTCTGCCCTCCATCACATTCTCCACCGCCATACCGATCGGCTGATGGAGAAAATCCTTCTTGCCTGCACCCGACGCGGCTACGATCTGTTCGCGATCGGCGATCAGTGCGATATGACCGCTCGTTTCAAACAGCGAATCACAATATTCCTTGGCAAAGTTCCCCAGCTCATTGACAGGGGAATATTTTTTTAAGATGATCTCGCCGCCTTGCTCCACATATATCTCAAGCGGATCACCTTCACGAATACGAAGCGTGCGCCGAATCTCTTTCGGAACGACCACCCGACCGAGATCGTCGATCCGCCTTACGATGCCCGTCGCTTTCATCGGCATCTCCCCTTTTCACATATTTGGGTAGCTGTATTTCACTGCTAGTATATATCTCGCTATCTGCTTTTATTCATATACGAGACTGTCCCAAAACGTGGAAAAAAGTACGCACGTTATGTTTCTGTGCGTACTTTTTCACTGTTATATATTTCGTTTTCCTTATTTCTCTCCACTCGGCTTCGACAGCATGGCGATGAGCGTTTTCGCCTGGCGAAGCGCGTAGATGCCGTCTTTTTTCTTATACGCAAGGCGTATCGTCGGCGGTGGGCCGGGGAGTATGGATACGGCACGACCGCACGCTTGTTTGAGCGCGATGACGTTTTCGGGCGCGACGTTCGGCTTGTCGCCGAAGGTGACGGTAAGGCCTGTCGGTGTTTCTGTGATCGAGCGGATACCGAGGGCGCGCGCCTGTATGCGAATGCTCGTGACGGCAAGAAGGTTCGCTGCTTCGTCGGGCACGTCGCCGAAGCGGTCTATCATCTCGTCGGTGAGGTCGGAGAGTTCTTCCTCTGTCCGCAGGGCGGCAAGACGCTGATAGAGTTCCATCTTGTAGCTTGCTTCTGCCACGTACGATTCGGGCAGATACGCTTCGATGGCGATCTCGACAGTCGTTTCTTCTTCGGGCGCAGGCAGTTCTTCGTTTTTGAGTCGTCTGATCTCTTCATCGAGCATATGGCAATACATCTCGAAGCCGACACCTGCGATGTGGCCGTGCTGTTGTGCGCCGAGGAGGTTTCCTGCTCCGCGTATCTCGAGGTCGCGCATGGCGATCTTGAAGCCTGCCCCAAGGCGCGTAAATTCGCGGATCGCAGCGAGTCGTTTCGCGGCGACTTCGGTGAGGACTTTGCCCGATCGATAGGTGAAATACGCGAACGAGGTACGTTTCGACCGTCCGACGCGGCCGCGCATCTGATAGAGCTGTGAGAGGCCGAAGTGGTCGGCATCGTATACGATGATGGTGTTGGCATTCGGCACGTCGAGGCCGTTTTCGATGATGCTCGTCGAGATGAGGATATCCGACTTGCCTTCATAGAAGTCGAGCATGACCTGCTCTAACAGTTCTTCTGCCATTTGTCCGTGCGCCGTCTGGATACGGGCATCGGGCATCATGCGCTCCAACTCTGCACGCATCTTGTCGATCGTTTCAACGCGGTTGTAGACGAAGTAGACCTGTCCGCCGCGTTTAAGCTCGCGTCTGATGGCACTTTTGAGGAGCGATTCCTGATATTCGAGCACGTATGTTTCGACGGGGAATCTCTCTTCGGGGGGTGTTTCGATGATGCTCATATCACGCGCACCGACGAGCGACATATGGAGCGTACGCGGGATCGGTGTTGCCGACAGCGTCAGTACGTCGATGCCGACCGACATCTGTTTCATCTTTTC
>JAFSAX010000002.1 GCA_017442105.1 Selenomonadales bacterium
CACACTTATCCACACCAACTTCTCATGTTATCCACACGCATTTTGACTTGTTATAATTATATTTATAAAAAGTAGGAGGATATCCACAACACTATCCCGAATAATCTACACATCAAGTGGATAACTCACAACGCTTCACCATCTATGTAGGAGGCCTTATCTTATGAATCGCAAAAAACATTACACCCTCCCCTCCTTCTCCGACCTGCCAAAGGCGGCAGATACTCTTACCGAAGAAGAATTTCTCGCCGATCCGTTCCCATATATGAAACTGACGACACGCACCAAAAATCCTTCGAAAGATACCGAAGCAACATATCGTTCGCATCTCGGTCAATTTCTTACTTGGTGCAAAGAACTTGATTGTTCACCATTCATCCTAACAAAAGAACAATTATCTTATTTTCGCGATTGGCTATTGAACTGCGGACTTAAACCCGCAACTGTCGCCCTAAAGTTGACTGTTATTCGCCACTTCTATACGACAGCTATTTCTTACGGTTTCACTTCATCGAACCCCGCACTTCGTTTGGCGATAAAATCCCCCACCGAAAAGGCCCCTCCCAAAAAATCATTGACAGCGGAAGAAGTATCTCACCTATTCTCTGTTTTTCCCGATGAAGATTCCACGCGAGTACTGAGAGATAAGCTCCTCCTCTCTTTCATGGTGCTTGAAGGGCTTCGCATTGTCGAACTTCACAAGATGAATGAAAACGATATCAACGCCTCTCTCCGCTCCATCCGCATTGATCGTCAAACTATTTATCCAAGAAATGATACGTTCACTCTTTTATCTCGCTATCTTGCAACAAAAGAAGTACGCCTTCCCGATAAAAACGGACTGATCCCCGTATTCACCGTGCTGGGCAACAATAACCACGGCAATCGCATGTCACGTCAGTCGATTCGCGATGCAATCAGCGACACTCTCGATAAAGCAGGACTAAAACAGCAAGGCATCACCTGCCATACACTCAGACACACCTGCGGCACACTCCTCTTTCAGGCAACAGGCAACCTTGATCTCGTCCAACAGACAATGCGCCACAAAGATAAACAACTCCTTGCTACATACCAGACTCCCCCATCCGATACACCAAGTCGTCACACTACTTTATTGCCGATCGACATATTGAGCAAAAATAAAAAAGATGCCTCACATCGAAAATAATGTGAGGCATCTTTTTATTTTTATTATCTTATTGAATCGTCGCAAGAACTGCTTTCAATTTTGCTACGACTGCATCATCAGCAGCTGTAAGCGGAAGACGAAGCGGACCTGCCGGAAGACCCAAGAGGCCGACCGAAGTTTTTACCGGAATCGGATTCGTAACGATGAACATCGCTTTGAACACCGGAAGAATAGAAAGGTTGATCTCCTGTGCTTTTTTGATATCGCCTGCCAAGAATGCCTGGATCATAGCCTGTATCTGATTACCGACTACATGACCCGCCACACTGACAATACCTTCACCGCCGACCGCAATAAGCGGAAGCGTCATTGCATCGTCACCGCTGTATACTTTGAAATCAGCAGGCGTTACGCGGATAATTTCCGTTGCCTGTTCAATGTTACCGCTTGCTTCTTTGATCGCTACGATATTCGGGATCTCAGCAAGACGCGCAACCGTTTCCGGTGCAATGTTCGATGCTGTACGACCGGGTACATTATAGAGCATGATCGGAAGCGAAGTTGCTTCTGCGATCGTTTTGAAATGCTGATAGAAGCCCTCTTGTGTCGGTTTGTTGTAGTACGGACCGACTACGAGTGCACCATGCACGCCGACTTTTTCCGCAGCCTGCGTGAATCGAACCGTAGCCATCGTATCATTCGAGCCTGTGCCTGCAATAACCGACGCACGATCACCGACTGCTTCGAGCACTACTTCAAACAATTTCAATTTTTCTTCCGCTGTCATCGTTGCAGCTTCACCCGTACTGCCCGCAACAACCAAGCCATCCGAACCGTTCGCAACCAAATGACGAGCCAGTTCTGCCGCACCTTCGTAATTTACGCTACCGTCTTCATGGAACGGTGTGACCATAGCAGTTATAACACGACCAAAATCTTTCATTTTATTTCCCACCTTTGTAAAAATTAAAGAGAAAGTCTAAATTTCTTATGCAAAACGGTAACCGCTTTGGCTAAGTCTTCTGTCTTAATGAGTGCCGATATTGTAGTATGAGAATCAACTGTTTGAAGCACTTCTACATTTTCTTCCTGAAGTGCCTCCATAAAGTTCGCCATCACACCCGGAACACCGCGCATACCTCCGCCAACGATCGTAACCTTGGCACAATCAGATTCCGCATATAAACGACACGGAAACGAACTAAGAAGTTTTACCGTCTTTTCAGCACATCCATCAGGCACTGTAAACAGTACCCTCTCCGCACATACGTTTATCATATCTGCACTGACGCCGTTTTTTCCAAGCTCACGGAAGATATGTGCCGCTATGAGCGGTTCTTTTTCCGCGACCAGCCTGATCTGAGCAAGCCCTGCAACATATGCCACGCTCGTTACGGTTTGATCTTCGATATTCGTTTCCATCTCCGCAATTTGATTCGTAATGAGCGTTCCTGCTTCATCAGAGAAAGTCGAACGAATCACAAGCGGAATATTTTTTTGCATCGCGATCTCTACAGCGCGCGGGTGAATGACCTTCGCCCCTTGTTCCGCCATCTGGCAGACTTCTTGATATGTCGTTACCGACAAAAGTCTTGCCTCCGATACGAGTTTGGGATCGGCAGTCATGATACCTGCCACGTCAGTATATATCTCGATCTTTTCAGCATCGAGTGCATTACCGAGCGCGGCCGCTGTCGTATCACTGCCGCCGCGGCCAAGTGTCGTATGCGCTCCTTCCGCGGTAACACCCTGGAATCCGCAAACAACAGGAACGATCCCTTGCTTTAACAAAGATTGAAGCACCGTCGTCTGTACCTTCACGATACGCGCATTTGAAAAATTATCATCGGTAATGATACCGGCCTGCCCGCCTGTTAATGTGATAGACGGTATCCCCATCGCGGTAAGAGTCGCCGTCATCATAACAGCAGAAATAATTTCGCCACAATACATCATTTGGTCCAGTTCTCGTTCCGACACGTTAGGGTTGCACGATCTCACCAATCGGATCAACGTATCTGTCGCATACGGAGCACCGTTGCGCCCCATAGCCGACACGACAACGACAGGAAGATATCCCGCCTCACGCGCAGAAGCGACTTTTTTCGCGGCACATCCCCGCGCTTCATCAGTCGCGACCGATGTCCCACCAAATTTTTGTATCAATATACGCAATGTTTATACACCTCAAACCAACTCATGAGCGATCATGTACTCTGCGATCTGCAAAGCATTGAGAGCAGCACCTTTGCGGATCTGGTCACCAACTACCCACAAGTTTAATCCGTTAGCTACCGATTTATCCGGACGGATACGACCTACGAATACTTCGTCTTTATCAGACGTGTAGAGCGGCATCGGATAGATCTGTTCAGCCGGATTGTCTTCCACAATAACGCCCGGGAATGCAGCGAGCAATTCTCTTGCTTTTTCTGCGCTGATCTCTTTTTCAAACTCGAGATTGATCGATTCGGAGTGGCTTCTGTATACCGGCACACGAACCGTCGTAGGCGAAATACCGATCGTGTAATCGTTCAAAATTTTGTGTGTTTCATGAACCATTTTCATTTCTTCTTTCGTGTAATCGTCTTCTACGAATACATCGATATGCGGCAACAAGTTAAATGCGATCTGGTAATGTTTCGGCTGGCTTGCACCCGGGAAGATATTGCACTGAACTTCTTCACCTTTTACGATAGCATTTACCTGAGCTTCAAGTTCTTCAAGACCTTCTTTGCCTGCACCCGATACAGCCTGATACGTCGATACAACGCAGCGTTTGATCTTAGCATAATCATGGAGCGGTTTGAGCGCCATCAACATGATGATCGTAGAGCAGTTCGGATTTGCAATGATACCTTTATGTTCTTTGATCGCTTCCGGGTTTACTTCGGGAACGATGAGCGGTACATTCGGATCCATACGGAACGCGCTCGAGTTATCGATAACGACTGCACCATGTTTTACAGCAGCAGGAGCGAACGTTTTGCTTGCGGAACCGCCCGCGAAAAGCGCGATCTCTACGCCTTTGAACGAATCATCAGTAGCTTCTTCTACAGTATATTCTTTTCCCATGAAAGTGATTTTTTTACCTGCGGAACGTTTCGATGCGAGCATTTTCAATTCGCCGAACGGGAAGTTACGTTCTTCCATCAAACGCAAAAATTCTTGACCTACTGCACCTGTTGCACCCAAAATTGCTACACTATATTTTCTCATTATGTATCTCCCCTTATTTAAAATTAGTCCAAAATATTTTCGAGGCCTACAACAAGACCATCGAGCGACAATACTCGTTCACAAGCAAGTACCACGCCCGGCATGAACGACTCACGCGAGATCGAATCATGGCGAATAACGAGCGTCTGTCCGAGTGCACCGAAGATAACCTCCTGATGTGCAACATAACCCGGCAAACGAACGCTGTGGATACGCATGCCTTCCATCTCTGCACCGCGTGCACCCGCTAATTTTTCTGTTTCTTGCGGATGACCTTGCGCCATCTTCTGACGATTTTCGCTAATGAGCTCTGCTGTACGAAGTGCCGTACCCGATGGAGCATCAAGCTTCTGATCGTGATGAAGTTCGATGATCTCAACATGTGGCATATATTTTGCCGCATCCTGCGCGAATTTCATCATCAAGATCGCACCGATCGCAAAGTTTGGCGCGATCAATACGTTCGTTTTATACTCTGCACAAAGTGCTCTGAGTTCTTCACGATCGGCTTCCGTCAGACCCGTTGTTCCGACAACAGGAGCAACGCCCGCCTTGATCGCAATGCGAAGATTACCCATGACAGCTTCCGGACGAGTGAAGTCTACCATGACTTGCGCACCTGTCGTTTGAAGCGTTTCTGCAAGATCCTTCGTTACCACAACACCCGTCGGCGCCATGCCGATCAGCGTACCAACATCGACCGCATCACCATGCGTATCGACCGCGCCGACCAATTCCAACGTGCTTGCATTCATTACAGCCTTCAATACTTCGCGGCCCATTTTACCGCAAGCACCCGAAACCACAACTTTAATCATTTTCATACCTCCTATCCCAACTATTGCTTGGGAAATAAAAAAGCCGATGAAGCTATCTCATCGGCTACAAAGGCAGCGTACAAAGAATGTTAAACATTCTTCAGATGACATAGCTCTCCACCTTTCGGTGACAGTCCAATACCTATTCGGCAGTGAACCAGCAATATGCCGCGGCACGAACATATTACTTCGGCGATTGACCCTTTCACTTCAGATCATAGCGGCCAGACTCCCTGAATTTACTGATGTCGCTCGCACCTCTACTTCATCCCTAGCAGGACAATATACATTTACATGTTTATACTATATACTATTACCCTAAGTTTTGTCAATCTTTTTATTGGTGCAAACTGTGCACTTTTACCTCACGTGCGCCATATTCTGCAAGCAAATCTGTAATTTGTTGCACCATATTCGCCTCTGCAGAAACAAATATCAACGGACGTCCTTCTGTCACATGGTTTTCATAGCTCTCACTATCCGACGGAGAAATCCCCCAATCTATAAGTCCGCCCGCAACACCGCCTGCTATCGCACCACCGATCGCGCCCATAATAGGCGTAGAAGCCGCCAAAAGCCCAATACCGGGAAGTGCCAACATGCCTGCCGAGATCAAAAAGCCTCCGATACCACCGATCGCACCACCTGCCAACACGCCCGTACCGACACCATCATCGGAAGAAGACGACATCATGCCGCTTTCTTCATCATGCGCAAGCGACACATCACCATCTGCCAATCCTTCTGTCTTAAGTGCCTTGAGTGCGCGCTGCGCTTCCTCTTCATTTTCAAAAACACCGATCACCATCTGTACAACATTGCCGTTTTGATTCACAGCACCGTAATCAAGCCCCCCACCATTACCGTAAGCCGTGTTCTGCGCATCATAAGACGATACGATCTCATTGACCATCATCAACACCACCTTTTTCATTGATGAAAGAATCAATATTAGTATGCCATCGAATACGCAAAAACATTCTAATCTGCCCATGTCACCACTAGCAGATAGCAAAATAAAATCATTGCCTATCTTATGTATCCGTTCCCAAGCTACAAGCTGTATTCCGCTTTTATGAAACAAAGAAAATCCGTTTTCTTCCGTCGGAATCATAATATCAATGATCCTGCCGCTCATCAGATCGATCGAAACTTCACACTCTTCGATCCTGCCCAAACGCATGCCCGAATCAACATCAATAACTTCCTTATGCCTTAATTCGCTTAGCCGCATCATAGCCTCCTTATCTCTTCATCCTATCCCACACGATAAGAAAGAATGGTTGAATGAGTGCCAATATGACAGCGATAAAAGCAAGCGGCTCTACCTGAAATTCATTTGTAACGATAACCTTTTCAGGTACTTCCACCTGTAAAAACGAAGCTAGCATGACGAGTGTCATATAGATACCACCTGCATATCCTACCGTCGCTTGTATCGCTCGTGACATGGGTGACGATACAACTTCAACTTGACGTGCAGATATGTTCTCCATTCGCCTGCATCGCAAGAAAACAGAAACAGCAAAAAGGCCGATTCCGCTTATCACGCCTATGATATATCCTGCCACCATACACACCTCTGGCTAATCATATGAAAAAAGAAGCATGATAGAACCGAAATAAAAAACAATCGACACAAAGCTATGATAGCCAAGCATCGCTTGTATGTTACGTCATTATGCGCGTTCGATGTAAGCACCCGTTCTCGTATCAATGCGGAGAACATCGCCCTGGTTGATGAAGAGCGGCACTTTAACGATGTAGCCGGTTTCGAGCGTAGCAAGTTTCGTTGCGCCCGTAGCCGTATCACCACGTACACCCGGGTCACATTCAGTAACTTCGAGTTCAACCGTGTTCGGAAGATCTACGCCGATGATTCTGTCATTGAACGTCAAAAGGTTGATGTCCATGTTTTCTTTGAGATATTTTTTCGCATCAGCAAGCTGAGCTTCTGTCAATTCAGTCTGTTCGTACGTTTCGTTATCCATGAATACGTACATGCCATCGCTTTCATAGAGATACTGCATTCTGCGGTTCTCGATGTGTGCTCTTGCCATTTTTTCATTCGGGTTGAACGTACGTTCGATTACAGCACCGGTCTGTACGTTTTTCATTTTGGTACGCACGAAAGCCGCACCTTTACCCGGTTTTACGTGCTGGAAGTCTACGATCTGCCAAACACCATTGTCAATTTCGATCGTTAAGCCTGTACGGAAATCACTTGTAGAAATCATTTTTACCCCTCCATAATTTTAAAGCTCTAATAATTTTTTTGTACTTTGCGTTAATTTATTACATCCGTTCGAAGTTACGACTACCGTATCTTCGATGCGGATTCCACCCCATTCAGGAATATAGATGCCCGGTTCTACGGTCACTACCATTCCGCTTTCCAACATCATCGGCTCTGCCTTGGGCGACAATCTCGGCCATTCATGTATCTCCAGACCCACGCCGTGTCCAAGCCCATGTCCGAAACGCTCGGCATATCCATGTTGTGTGATCACATATCTGGCTGCCATATCGACAGTATGGTTCTTCTTGCCCGCACAGACCGCGGCAAGACCATTCAGCTGTGCATCAAGCACGATATGATACAATTCTTTTTGTTTTTGCGATGCCTTGCCGACGCAGACTGTTCGCGTGATATCAGAATGATATCCTTGATATACCGCACCGAAATCCATTGTCACCAATTCGCCTTCTTGAATAACTTTGTTCGATGCCGTACCATGCGGCAGAGAACCACGCACACCCGATGCCACGATCGTCGGAAAAGCAGGTCTTTCCGAGCCTAATCTTCGCATCCGATACTCAAGTTCCGCGGCAACTTCCATCTCCGTCATTCCCGCTTTGATGACCGACAGCACTTCATTGAACGCTTGATCCGAGATACTGACAGCTTTTTTAATCAATTCGATCTCTGTTTCATCTTTGATGTTACGAAGCGAATCGAGTTCCGTCGCTATCCACTTTCTATCGGGAAGCTCACTCGAGAGCGCAAGATACGTTTCGAGTTGCATATGGTTCTGCTCAACGAGGACTTGGGAAGCACATTTTTTCAATACATCAACGACTTCTGCCGCCAATGCACGTTCCTGCTTTACGATCACAAAGCCGTTCGTTTCCTGCTCGGCTTGTTCCGTATAACGAAAATCTGTAATCAGGATCGCATCTTCTTCGGTAATGACAAGTGCACCTTCACCACCCGAAAATCCGCTGAAATACTGCATATTTTCAGGTTTCGTTACCAGAACACCGTCTGCACCGACCGCGACCAGCTTCGCTCGCAATCTCTGAAGTCTGGCTTGCATCTTATACACCTCTTTCGATGATACGTTTCGCAGCCATGATCGCCAACAGATAGCTGTCTGCACCAAATCCGCAGATCTGGCCGACCACAACAGGTGCGATCACCGAATGATGTCTGAATTCTTCACGCTTATGGATATTAGACAGATGTACTTCGATCGCAGGTACAGATACAGACGCCAGTGCATCGCGGATAGCGATACTGTAATGCGTGAACGCACCTGCATTGAGAATGATGACCTGATATTTACCGTCTGCACCATGGATCTGCTCGATCAATTCACCTTCGAAATTCGATTGACAAAAGTCGACCGACAAGCCTTCTTTATTGGCAAAAGCTTCGATTTGATCGTTGATATCGGCAAGCGTCGTATGCCCATATACCTCAGGCTCACGCTTACCGAGCAAGTTCAGATTCGGTCCATGCAAGACCAATACGTTTTTTTTCATATCATTCACCCAATCAGTCAATAATAAGCCCTTATATTCTAGCATATTTTTTCCTATTTGACTAGAAAAACATATTTCTTTTACTGAATTATTTCCATTATTTCACGAAATATCGGCGCAGCAACACCTCCGCCCGACTTTCCTTCTTCTATCATAACAGTACATACATAACGCGGCGCCTGACGTGGAAAGTATCCGCTAAACCACGCATGATTGACAGACTTGCCGTCAGGAGTCTTTCTTCCCGTTTCTGCACTTCCCGTTTTACCCGCCGCTTGTCCGCGTTTTGTTTGTGCTGACCTGCCTGTCCCATCATCAACAGCAGACGCAAGCATCGTCTGCACCGACCGAATGATCTTCCTATCAATGATTCGTCTACCTTCTTCTCGTTTCGTATCCATCAAGAGCCGCGGCACAACATCATATCCACCGTTTGCTACGATAGCCATCATTTTCGTAACCTGCATTGGTGTCGCAAGCAACTCCCCTTGCCCAATCGCAAGGTTCGCAACTTCGCCGATATACAGCGGTTCTTCCGGCAGATTGCCCGATTCCTCCTCGCTATATCCCGCTATCGTCTGCTCCCCAAATCCAAGTCTTCTCGCCATATCAACAAGACACGCTCCTCCGATCTTCGTTCCGACCTGAATAAAAACAGAATTACTTGAGTGTGCCATAGCCTCTGTCAAAGTCAGTTCACGACTGTTATACCCCTCTCGATCATCCCATCCATGGAAGGTGATTCCCGCTACTTCGATGCGCCCTGCGTCTTCCCATTTATCCTGCATCGTGACTGCACCTGACGCCAAACCCGCCATAGCCGTCACTACCTTGAATACCGATCCAAGCGCAGCAGGATGAACAGCACGATTCAAAAAAGGAGCATTCGTTGCCGTCAGATAATCAGATATTTGTCCCATGCGAAAGGTCGGGCGCGACACCATCGCCAAAACATCACCATCGACACTCATCACAACGACCGCCCCATTCAAACGATGCTTATCCATCACTTCTCCGACAGCTCGCTGCAACTTCCAATCAAGCGTCAATGTCACTCGGCTTTTCTCACTACCTGCCGACATACGATACGGCACACCGCGAATGATTCGCCCTGCACCATCCATCACAACTTGAATGTACTCTTCTGACTTTCCCTTAAGCATTGCATCACACATTTGTTCAATACCACCGACACCAACACGATTCTTATCCTGTACATATCCCATCACATGCGAAGCTTTCATATGCGGATCGTATCGATCGCTCTTCTGAAAAACGAATATCCCCTTTATACGTAAAGTCTGCTTGGGTATATTGGTAACCGATATGCAAAACGGATCTCCCTTTTCACAAAGTTGTTCGAGCTCTTCTCGGCTTCGCATCGTCATCTCTGTCAAACATGATATTGCCGATTCTGTATCATCTATATTAGACGGGAAAACAGCCGCATAAAACGATTCACTCTGATTTGTGATACGTACACCGTTTCTATCATAGAGCTCGCCCCGCTCATATAGAAGCTCTGCACATAGCAAATGAGCTTCAACACATTTTTCGGCAAGCGTCCCCCCCATACAGAGCGAAAGATACCCCACTCTTATCATCATTGCTATCAACATTCCTGCTAATATCACACGAATGATCGTCAGTCGTCCCAATAAAAAAGCCACACTACCACCTCGCGGGAATAGTATGGCTTATTCTTATCATTTCCTTGCTTATTTCTTTTTGCACGCACGGCGGATCATCGCAAACGGCTCAACCGGTCTGTCGAACTTAATACGAACGATCTGCTGCGGATGCGGTGCAACAGAAATTTCTTCTCCGTTTTCGTCGAACATGTTCGTCAATACCTGCGTAAACGTTTCATTGTTCGGCTGAAAAACTTCGATCGTTTCGCCGACTTTCATATTATTACGTTGTTCCACAGTTGCATATCCTTCTGCGTCCGTTGCCGTCTTCACCAGGCCAACAAAGTCATGCGTCTGCTGATACGAAGAAGTACCATATATCTGATCATCTTCCGTCGTCTTATGCTCATAGAAACCTTCTGTATAATCGCGATGCGATACCTTGAGAAGCTCATCGAGCCACTCTTGTTTCGGCTGATATCCTTTCGGATCAGCAAAATATGCATCAATAGCACGGCGATATGCATTGACCACAGTCGCTACATAATGAACGCTCTTCATACGGCCTTCGATCTTAAAGCTATCGATACCGCAATCAATGAGTTCGGGCAATCGTTCAAAAAGACATAAGTCTTTAGAATTGAAGATATACGTTCCGTTATCATCTTCCATGATGGGAAAAAACTCGTTCGGACGTTTTTCCTCAACGAGATTATATTTCCAACGACACGGCTGAGCGCATTGACCGCGGTTCGAATCACGCTGCGTCAAATAGTTGCTAAGCAAACAACGACCCGAATACGAAATACACATTGCACCATGTACGAATACTTCCAATTCAGCCTTACAGCTGCGGCGGATCTCCGTCATTTCGCGAAGGGACAACTCACGCGCCAAAACAACACGCGATGCACCGAAGTCTTCCCAGAAACGTACCGACGACCAGTTCGTAGAATTCGCTTGTGTGCTGATGTGGATCGGCATATCGGGAATCGTATCCTGCACCATACGGAATACACCCGGATCAGCAACGATAACACCATCGACACCACAGTTGCGAATACTACGCAGATAACGCGGAAGTTCGATCAAATCCGAATTATGCGGATACATATTCACCGTTACATAAACTTTTTTGCCCATGCGATGTGCGAACTGCACCGCTTCTGCCATCTCGACCAAAGTAAAATTATCACTGAACGCACGCAGACCAAACTGCTTGCCTGCCAAAAACACTGCATCTGCACCATAGATACATGCCATTTTCAGTTTTTCCATATTTCCTGCAGGTGCCAACAACTCAGGCTTTTTCACAAATATATCCTCCTATCTGTTATGCAGATATTCCTATCAGATTTTCTTATATTTACAGATCGCTATCCCGTCACCTTCGGGATAGACCACAACTTCATACTGTGGTTTTTCATCAAGCATCTTAAGGAATCGTCTAAGACGATTCACGATCGTACGGAATCTGCGCGGCACTTCACACTGCTCGTCCATCACATATCCGCGAAACAATACATTGTCAGCCGCAATAACAGCACCATCTGCCAGTCTTGTTTCGATCGCATCAAGATATCTCTCATACTGACCCTTAGCCGCATCGATAAATACAAAATCATACGTATCGGTAAGTGTCGGCAAGACCTCTGCCGCATCACCGCGCAAAACAGTAATTGCATCGGCGTGCGGACTGCGTGCAATATATGCTTTTGCAAGATCAGCACGTTCATCAGACAATTCTATCGTCGTGATATGCCCACCCTCACCCAGACATTCGGCCATACGAAGCGCAGAATATCCGATCGCTGTGCCAACCTCCAGAATATGAGAAGGCCTCTTCCCCCTCGCCTCGCGAAGTAGAATCTCTGCGGCCTCAGCCTTGATGATCGGCACATTATATTCTTGTGCATACGCTTCCATTTCACGCAACAACTCGTTCATTTATTCCCTCTCGATTCGTTCGATATTATTCATATGATCGGTATACGTTCTGCCAAAATGATGATGACCATCTTTATCCGCAACAAAATACAAATAATCATTATCATCAGGATTTAATACCGCTTGAAGCGACTTGTCCCCAATGCATCCGATTGGTCCCGGCGGGAGTCCTGCATGAAGATATGTATTATATGGTGATGAAACTTTTGTATCCTTGATCGTCAAAACAGGACGCACTTTATCAAGAATATACTGTACTGTTGCGCACGATTGAAGCGGCATCCCTTTTTTCATACGATTGAGAAACACGCGCGCGATCACGGGACGTTCCTCGTCATAGCGTGCTTCGCGTTCAACGATAGAAGCTAAAATAACAACTTCCCCCACAGACAACCCCGTTTTTCCTATCTGCGCCCGAACCTCAGGCGTCAACTTATTGTCGAAATGCTTCACAAGCATTGTAAGTATCTCTTCTTCTGTATGCTCAGGTGAAAATTCATACGTGTCGGGATAAATGAATCCTTCCGCAGAATACTTACGTGCAAAATTGCTCGTCGGTTTCATGTAGTCATACGGTTCATAGTTTTCAGCAAGTCGCTTAAACTCATCTCCGTTTTTGCCGTGCTTTTCAAGAAGCTCCGCGATCTGTCTGATCGTATATCCTTCGGGAATCGTAATACGATTTGATAACACCGCACCATGTCCATTTAGCGATGAAGCTACTTCAAACATCGACATATCGGTACGTATCAGATATTCTCCTGCTTCCAACTTACTGTCAAGCTGCGTCAACTTAGCCCAAACACGAAATGCCGTTGCACTATGGATGAGTCTTTTTTCTTCCAACAACATCGCGATATCATTGGCATTCATACCTTGATTGATCTTCAAATAAACCGTATCACTGCCTGTATTGGCAACAGGTCGCGTCATAGAATAAACAAATACGCCCATAACGACAAGCAAAATCACCAGTACGATCAAAATATATCGAAGTACTTTATTCATAAAAACGCTGTCACCTCAATAAAACAAATTACATTATATTATGCTTGAAATATATAGATTCTCGCTAGCCTCATGCTTTGCCTTCGCTCGCATTCGTTAAGCGTTCATATTATACCATATCCACGGCAACAATTCGACAATGATTTTATCGTCTATTCGAACACAAAAAAGAGTGAACCGATCGGCTCACTCTTTTTTTGACTAAGTAACGACAGAAATCTTATTCAGCTTCTTCTGCGATGATTTTGTTGTATTCTTCGCAAACCATATCGAATTCTTCATCCGTCGGGTCAACGTATACTTCTTCACCGTCTTCGTCAACGTCGATACGTGCTACGAATACATCGTTGTTTACTTCTGCATGGCAACCGCAATTGCAAGTATCTTCTTCTTCGATAGATACGAGAATAGCGAATTTTTTATTGCCGATCGGAATCATAACTTCTTCTCTGTAATAAAATTCGTTGCCTTCTTCATCTGTCATAATAACGACTAAATCGCCGTCTTCTTGTTCTTGTACCAAGTTTTTTTCGTCTGCCATAATAAGCACCTCATTTGTATTTATTGTGTTCATTTTATCGAATGACAGGTGTTCTGTCAAGTGATAATCTCTCTCAAATGCTGTCGAGATAGCCTTGCAAAATAAAGACTGCCGCCATCTTGTCGATAACTTTTTTTCGTTTGGCACGGCTAACATCTGCCGCGATCAAAGATTTTTGTGCAGCGACTGTCGATAACCGTTCATCCCAAAGGCGGATCGTAATATCCGGTACGACTTTTTCGAGTTCCGCACAGAATGCTTTGGTAAACTCACCTCGCGGACCAATTGTACCATTCATATTTTTCGGATAACCGACAACGATCGTGCTGACCTCATATTCGGCAATGATCTCCTGAAGACGCACCAGATCAAGTTCAAGCGTTTTGCGTCGAATCGTTTCGACACCTTGCGCCGTCATCTTCAGGGCATCGCTGACAGCCACACCGATCGTGCGATCACCAACATCTAATCCAAGTACTCTCATTCATATCTCCTACTACTACTTTTTAATATATGCGCGAACAAGTTCCTCCAAGAGCTCATCGCGTTCCAAACTGCGCACTTTGCTTCTCGCGCCGTCATGGCTGGTAATATAAGTAGGATCGCCGGACAATAAGTACCCAACGAACTGACTGATTGGATCGTATCCTTTTTCCTCCATCGCTTGACACGCACTATGAATAACACGCGCCGCTACATTGATCTCTTTGTCGGGTTTTCGAAACATCATCGTTTCGTCAATATTGGGCATCGGGCATCCTCCTTTCTTTAATGATTGTATCCCAATCACGTTATCTCTATTCTACAAGAGCATACGGCTCCTGTCCAGTAAAATACAGAAAATTATGTCCTTTATTCTCTGTAAAAAAGAAAGGAGCTGAGATTTCTCAACTCCTTTTCGTCTATTAGCCAATCTGTGCACAGATCATTTCTTCTGCTTTGGCAAGTGCTTCACCGATCTTAGCCGGCTGTTTACCGCCTGCCTGTGCCATATCCGGGCGACCGCCACCGCCGCCGCCTGCTACTTTGGCAACTTCTTTGATGATATTGCCTGCATGGATACCTGCTTTGACAGCCGATTTGTCTGCCATAACGACGAAGCTGACTTTTTCCTGCTGAACAGCACCGAGTACGACAACTACATTTTCCACTTTATCGCGGATCATGTCAGCCGTATTGCGAAGACCGTCCATATCGCCTGCTTCTACCTGTGCAATAATGTATTTCACGCCACCGACTTCTTTGACATCATTGAGAAGTTCTGCCGCGCTATCTTTTTGCATTTTGTTCATGACATCATGAAGAGCCGCTTCCGTTGCTTTGTTCTGCTCAATAAGAGCTTCGATACGTGCAGGAACATCTTCTTCACGCGTTTTGAGGATCGCTGCAGCTTGTTTGAGGAGTGCTTCCTGATGCTGATAGTAACGAAGCGCACCTTGACCCGTCAACGCTTCAATACGACGCGTACCTGCCGCAACGCCTGCTTCGGAAATGATCTTGATCATACCGATCTCCATCGTATTCGTAACGTGCGTACCACCGCAAAGTTCTTTGCTGTAATCGCCTGCGCTGACAACACGAACAACATCACCGTATTTTTCACCGAAGAGTGCCATCGCACCTGCGGCTTTGGCTTCTTCTTGGCTCATCAATTCGATCGTAACAGGATGGCCCTGACGAATTACATCGTTGACTTCTGCTTCGACTTGCGCAAGCTGTTCAGCCGTAACCGGTTCAAAGTGCGAGAAGTCGAAACGGAGGCGTTCACTGTCAACAGCCGAACCTGCCTGATTGATATGAGAACCAACGACACGTTTGAGAGCTGCCTGGAGCAAATGCGTTGCTGTATGGTTGCAAGCTGTCATGCGTTTTTTCGCAAGTTCTACTTGAAGCTTCACATCATCGCCCACACGAATAACGCCTTCTTGTACATAACCTACATGGTAGATCGTACCATCAGGCAATTTTTTCGTCGTTTCTACAACAACGTTACCCGTCGTACCAACGATCATACCTGCATCACCGATCTGACCGCCGCCTTCTGCATAGAAGGACGTTTCGGAAAGAATGATGCCGACTTCCTGACCATCATGTGCTTCCTGTACGTTTTCGCCGTCCGTCCACATCCATACGACTTTCGATTTGGTTGCCATTTCGTTATAGGACAAGTTTTCCGTCTGCAAGCCTTTGAGGTCAGGGATAGCAAGACGCTGGTTTTCTTGGCGAGCCGCACGCGCACGTGTTCTCTGTTCTTCCATTTTCTGATCGAATACGTCTTTGTTAAGCGACATATTCTGTTCTTCCAAGATCTCTGCCGTCAATTCCCACGGGAAACCGAACGTGTCATACAATTTAAATGCCAATTCACCATCGAGAACTGTTTTGGATGCTGCTTTGAGATCGGCAATATATTTTTCCAATACTTCAATACCTTGCGCAAGTGTTGCCTGGAAGCGTTCTTCTTCCTGCTGAATGATCTTGCGGATATAATCTTGTTTTTCTTTGAGTACCGTATAATGGTCGCCGAACATTTTAACAACGACGTCAACAGCACCTGCAAGGAAGATGTCATTGATACCAAGAAGTCTACCGTGACGGATCGCACGACGGATGATACGACGAAGAACATAACCGCGACCTTCGTTCGACGGCAAGATACCATCGGAGATCATGATCGTCATGCTGCGTGCATGGTCGCCGATAACTTTAAGCGATACATCCGTTTTGAGATCTTTGCCATACTCTTTTTTCGCCTGTTCAGCGGCATAAGCAATGATCGGGAATACCAAGTCCGTTTCAAAGTTGGACGGTTTGTTCTGAAGAACCGATGCAATACGTTCAAGACCTGCACCCGTATCGATATTTTTCTTTTCAAGCGGCGTATAATTGCCTTCTTCATCGCGGTCGAACTGCGTGAATACCAAGTTCCAGATCTCGAGATAACGATCGCAGTCACAACCGATCGCACAGTCCGGGCTGCCGCAGCCACGTTCTTCACCAAGATCAATGTAGATCTCCGAGCATGGACCGCAGGGACCAGGACCGATCTCCCAGAAGTTGTCTTCCAATTTTACAACGCGGTCAGGCGATACACCGATCTGTTCCGTCCAGATCTTGTATGCTTCATCATCCGTCGGATGGATCGTTACCCAAAGTTTGTCGATCGGGAGTTCGAGTTTTTCTGTGAGGAATTCCCACGCCCACGTGATCGCTTCCACTTTAAAGTAGTCACCAAACGAGAAGTTACCAAGCATTTCGAAGAATGTATGATGACGTGCCGTTCTGCCAACGTTCTCAATGTCACCCGTACGAACGCATTTCTGACTCGTCGAGATACGCGTATGAGGCGGTTTCATTTTACCCGTAAAGAACGGTTTGAACGGAGCCATACCTGCGCCAATCATCAAAAGAGTCGGATCATTTTCCGGAATGAGCGAGTAGCTCGGCAATACCAAATGATCTTTGCTCTTAAAAAATTCTAAATATGCATTTCTGAGTTCATTACCTGTCATGAATTTCACTGTCAAAAACCTCCTAAAACATTAGGCATACTAACAGATATTATAACAAAATTTTCTTCCGACTGCAACGAATTCAAGCAGTCAACCGCATAATATGATGAAAAATAATTTTGACGATAGCTGCAAGCGGTACACCGATGACCATACCGACAAGTCCGCCCACCTCTCCTCCGAGAAAAACGAAGAATAATACCGCCAGCGGATGCATCCCGATAGAATCCCCTACTACATTGGGATGGATGACAGAGCTCTCCAACTGATGCACGACAAAAAACAAAATCGCAACTTTGACAGCAGTGATCGGTGAGATAAAAAGGCCGAACAATATCGCAGGGATTGCACCGAATATCGCACCAAAATACGGTATAATATCAAGTATCCCTGCCAGTACCCCAAGCAGAATCGCATACGGCACACCGAAATAATACAGCCCGATCGTCACCGCTGTCCCAACGAATATTGATATGATGACTTGTCCACGAATCACACCGCTGAGCACTTGATTCACCTCAGCTGCAATTTCTCCGCACGTTCCTTGGCATTCTATTGGTAATAACTCAAACAAAGATTTCCGTATCGTTTGCCAATCATGCAAAATATAAAAAGCAATGATCGGACTGACCGCAACACCGATCGTATATTCCATCAGACCAATGATACGATGGATAAGCGCGCCCAGAAAACTTTCTATCATCAATTCTGCTTCATTGATATTTTGTTCGATGATATGTTTTAGCATTGGTGGAAATTTTTCTGCTTGGTATCGTTCTACAGACAACACGATCGTCTCCAATTGCTGTGATATCTGTGGCAGCGATTGGATAAACGACTCTATCTCTCGCAAAAAGATCGGGATACCTTTCCATAAAAGTCAGGATATTTGCTGAATGGTCCGGCTCCATATG
>JAFSAX010000003.1 GCA_017442105.1 Selenomonadales bacterium
ATAAAGTATTACTATTATGTATGGAATAGGGGTTAGGGTTGTTATGGAAAATTTCGATAAGATGATGGAGATGATCGGGCTGATGTTCGATGGCGCAGGCCTTACGCTCGAGATATTCTTCACGACGCTCGTGTTCACGCTTCCACTGGGGTTATTGGTCGCGCTGATCCGATTGTCTAAGTTCCGTCCGCTCAGTTTTTTGATGGAAGTGTACATCTGGCTGATGCGCGGTACGCCGCTGATGCTTCAGCTTTTGTTTATCTATTATGCGCTGCCGATCGTGGCTGATATTCGCTTGCCTGATTTCAGTGCGGCGATCATCGCGTTCGTCCTCAACTATGCGGCATATTTTGCAGAGATCTTCCGCGGTGGTATCCAGTCGATCGAACGCGGTCAGTATGAGGCGGCCAAAACGCTCGGTATGACGTACGTGCAGACGATGCGCCGTATTGTCTTGCCGCAGGTCATCAAACGTGTTCTTGCTCCTGTCAGCAACGAGACGATCACGCTTGTCAAAGATACATCGCTCGTCTATGTTTTGGCGATGAACGATCTTTTGCGTACGGCAAGAACGATCGTACAGCGTGAGTTCGATATGACGCCGTTCTTGGTCGCGGCGATCTTCTATCTCGTGATGACGCTTGTCTTGACGAAGGTCTTTAAGAAATTGGAACAGCATTATGCTGTCTATGATGAGTGAGGGATGCGCTTTGGAGATGATTAAGGCGGTAGGTATCCGCAAGAGTTTTAAAGATGTCGAGGTCTTAAAGGGCATCGACTTGACGGTCAATAAAGGCGAGGTCATCGCCATTATCGGTACATCCGGTTCGGGTAAAAGTACGTTTCTTCGCTGCTTGAATCGCTTGGAGGTCATCACGGGCGGTTCGGTCACGATCGAGGGCGAACAGCTGGCGGGCGAGGAAAACGGCCGCGTCGTTTATGCGAGCGAATCGGAAGCGCGCCGCATCTGCTCGAAGATGGGGATGGTGTTTCAGCAGTTTAATTTGTTCCCGCATATGACGGTCATGGAGAATCTTATCGAAGCGCCGATGATCGTGAAGAAGATGAAACGCGAAGAGATCGAGCCGATCGCTAAGGAGCTTCTTGCCAAGGTCGGTCTGTCAGCGAAGGCTGACAGTTATCCGTCGCAGCTGTCGGGCGGTCAGAAACAGCGTGTGGCGATCGCGCGTGCGCTTGCGATGTCACCTGATATCATGCTGTTTGATGAACCGACGTCGGCACTCGATCCCGAGCTTACGGTCGAGGTATTAAAGACGATCCGCGACTTGGCGAAAGAGAAAATGACGATGGTCATCGTAACGCACGAGATGGCGTTCGCGCGTGAGGTCGCTAATCGCGTGTTGTTCGTAGACGGCGGCCGCGTCGTCGAAGAAGGATGCCCCGAGGAGATCTTCGGCAATCCGAAACAAGAGAGAACGAGAGCGTTCCTCAACAATATGTTATAAAAAACGTATTTCCCCGTATCGCCTGTGTGGTGGTGCGGGGATTTTTTTGTATATTCCGAGTGTGTTACATCATGACCGAAAAACAGGAAAAAACAGATGAATGTATATTGGAAAATGAAAGTTGTATTTTCGCATAATACAAATAAGGAAAAATTCTGCTTTTTCGCTGAAAATATGTTGCAACAATGCGTAAGTATTGATAAAATGAAGGTGGTAACGTAACACTAATGTAACGTAGTGTGTAATAGATGGGGGTACGTGATGATCAGAGAAAGAAGAAGTAAAGAGAAATTGAATGCGTACTATAATAAATTCATCGATTTTGGCGTGATGGATCCAAACGTCCATCCGTGGGTAGCGCAGTCATGGCAAGAGAGTCGTACACTTGGGGTATTGCCCGATCGTATGCCGAAACTGGTACAATGGTCGAAGGAAGAGCTCGCCGAGAAGCAATCGCTTCATGCGGCGGCGATCGAATACGTGACGGATTTTTATCAGAATATCCACGAGTTTTTCTCGAGCTATAATATGAGTCTTTTATTGTTGGATGCAGACTGCTATGTCCTCAAGAGCTATTCGCTTCCGTTCTATCAGAGAACGCCGGGGCAGACGGAGGGTGCGCGTTTGTCGATGAAGGATATCGGCACGTCGAGTATTAGTCTGACGCATCGCCATAAGGTGCCGTTCCTTTTGTTTGGGCCCGAGATGTGGATACGCGAATGTCAGATGGGCGATGCTTGTTCGGTGCCGATCATGGTTGACGGCAAGCTCGGATATATCCTGACGCTCGTGGCAGTGGAGCAGAATGCACTTCCGTATACGGCGCTCGTGTCACTCATGCTTTCGATGCGGATGTCGATGGAGCGTCATCTTGATATGATACAGACGCTCAAGGCAAGACAAGCTATCTTGGATGCCGCGCCGATCGCGGTATATCACATTTTGCCGAATGGTGAGGTCGCGTATACGAACAAGATGGGCAGAAGCAGACTTGCGCTCATCCATACGGATAATGACAGTTTGCCGAATCTCAACGATGCGGTGCTGAATTATCATCATACGCCGATCTATCAGGGGTTCAAGGGTATTCCTTGCTATAATAAGGAAATTACGTGGATCACCGAAAAACGAACGTATGAAGATATTACGACGGTCGTCCCGCTTGAAGGTCAATCGGGCGGAGATATCTCGGGCGTCGTAACGGTCACGATGCCGATCGAGGATCTTCGTATGCTGGTCGCGCATGCTGTCGGTTATACGGCGAAATACAGCCTTGCCAGCATGGTCGGCTCGAGCCAGACGTTTACGGCGATGTGGGAAAAAGCATCTCGCGTTGCGAAAAACGAGAATCATATCCTTCTGCAAGGGGAAGGCGGTACGGGCAAACAGCGTCTTGCGCACGGTGTTCATCAGGCAAGTACGCGGGCGGCAGGGCCTCTCATCACGCTTCGCTGCGGTGACCTTCCGCAGGAGATCTTGGAAGAAGAACTGTTCGGTACGGCAGAACGTGAAGATGTCGGTCGCCCCGGTAAGCTCGAGCTTGCCAACGGCGGTACGCTTTTCATGGACGAGATCGAAAAACTTCCGCGCAGTGTTGCTATCATGTTAGCAGAGGCGCTGATGTCGCACACGATGCGCCGAATGGGCGACCGTGTGAACAGAACGATCAATGTGCGTATCATTGCGGCAAGCGACTGCGACCTCAAGCGATTGACGGAACGCGGCGGATTCGACGAAAGCCTTTTCCGTATCATCAGCAAAAATACGCTTCGTGTACCGCCGCTTCGTGCGCGTGTATCGGATATCCCGAGCTTGGCGGCGCATATTATTCGCGAGCTGGCACAACAGCACGCGATGGCTGAAAAAACGCTTGCCGAAGATACGAAGAAGCTTCTCATGTCGTATGAATGGCCGGGCAATATCAAGCAGCTGCAGGAAGTCGTCGAGCATGCTTATTTCAATACGGCAGGCTCTGTCATACAAGCCGACGATATCAATCTGATGGGCGATGTGAAGCCCGATATGTCGTGGAAAGAAGATCGCGACGTATTCGAACGTGTCTGGAAGGCGGCGGGCGGTAATGTCAGCCGTATGGCGAATATGCTCGATGTCAGCCGTGTGACGCTGTATCGTTACTTGAAAAAATACGGAATTGAAAAGAAATAGAAAAAGGATTGGGTGAATAGCGTGCGTTTACGGAAAAAACCGTGGGTGAAAGATGCGATTTTGGATTATGCGGATTTTGTAAGACAAGAGGTAACAGAAGAAGCGAAAGGGAAGTGGGCAGACGATTTCGGCCGCACAGCACCGCTTCATGTAGAGCTTGGCTGTGGGAAAGGGGATTTCATCACGGGTATGGCGGCGCGTCATCCCGAGATCAATTTCATCGGTATCGAAGCACAGCTCGATGTCCTCTATGCGGCGGCAAAAAAAGTGCATGAAGCAGGTCTTACGAATGTGCGCCTGTTGGTGTTCAATATCGAAGGCATCACGAATATCTTCGAAGAAAGCGAAGTCGATCGCTTCTATATCAACTTCTGCGATCCGTGGCCGAAAGCGCGCCATGCGAAACGTCGTCTGACATATCGTACATTCCTTGAAAGATATCGCGGTCTTCTGAAAAAAGGCGGTGAGATACATTTCAAGACGGACAACAGACCGCTCTTTGATTTCTCGCTGGAGGAATTCGAAGCAGTCGGCTGTCGCGTAGAAGATATCTCGTATGACCTTCACAGCGAAGATCGTCCCGACAATATCAGAACAGAATACGAAGAGAAGTTCAGCGCAAAAGGGTTTAAGATCAACCGCTGCGAAGTGAGCTTCGACTGACAAAACGTGTGCATCATCATATACTACACAAAGATGATCCGAAAGGAAGTGTAGTGTGATGGGGCACACGTTTCTTTTTAGAAGTGAGCCGAAGGGGCGATGTGACAGTCTTGATTGGTGGCTGTCTATCCTTTCTGCCGATGCGATGCTCCTGTCAGAAGCGGCAGGCGGCTCGCGCTCGCTTGCCAAGCTGTCGGAATCGCTTGAAACGCTTGCGGTGGAGCGCAGGCGCAAAGGGCGGGAAACGTATCGCGAGCGCGCAGTAGAGCAGATAGAGAAGCTGGCGGCGTGCACAGCTGCCATGACAGCGGAGCGGGGACATGCGCGTATCTACCCGTCGCTGGCGCGCCATCTGGAGAAAAAAACGCAGTATGCGCGTTATCTAACAAGGCAGAGTGATGCACCGCTCGTCTGCGGAGCGTCTGCGATGAGAGAGGTGTCGTTTGGGTTGTCGCTCGTTTCTGACACGGCACAGCTTTGTCCGCAGTATCTCGATCCGTCGGAGCGTATGATGATGAAGAAGGCGCATGAGATGCGCGAGATGCTCGAAGATAAGCGGTCGCGTGCATTCGTGTGCGAGATGGGACGCGGTGGGTGCCTTCCGTTTTTGGCGGAGGCCGATGAGGCGGTCACCGAGTATCGGCGATTTTTACGTGAGTTGAGCGCGCGGGCAGAAGAGAAAAGACTTTCCTCTGTATTCCCGCCATCGTTTCTCGTATGGGCAGACGGTACGTGCGCGCTCGTCCACCGCCTTTTGAAACGGCTCATAAGCGGGAAGTCTGTGTTGGGCGTTGCGGAAGAAGAGGAGGCCGTATCATCCGATGAAGTGATGCGGACAGCACCGCTCATGCCGATGACGATACTGGCAGAACATAGTGGGGCGGAAGCTGTGCGCGAAGAGCTTGTGACGGAAGAAGTGGCTGCGGAAGGCGAAACGGTGTTTGAAAAAGTGCCTGCAGAGAAAGAGGTTTGCGAGGAGTGCGCAGAGGGACTGACCGATGAGGTGACGACAGAGCTGGCTGTTATAGAAGTCCCTGCTTTACCGGTACCACCTGCCGAGGAAGTGCTTGCCCAAAAAGATGGATCGCCGGCGTTTGAGAAGATATATGCAAAGGCGAGCGACTATAAGAATGTCGTAGAGAAGGCGGTCAAAAAAAGTCGCGAGAATAGTGCGCGTATGCCCAGACCGCTCGGCAAAAGACGATAAAAAAGAACGACCGATACGGTCGTTCTTTTTTATGTCGGGGGGAGTATGGCGATCTGATGGAACAGCTCGTGTGCGCAGATGCTGATAGAGAGGAGCTTTTCGTTGACGAGATCGACGAGCGAAAGGTCGGCGAACATGTTGCTTGTCGCGATGGCGAATCGTTCATCGGGCAGAAGATACAGATGGCTGATGCTGCGTCCGAGCGAATATGAGCCTGTGATATCGCCTGTGTGGCGGTCTATCTTCGTAACGGTGCCTGTCGCTTCGCTGACAAGACAGAACGTATCGCCGAGCGCAAGAACGCTGTACGGATCGGCGGTAATGCCTCGCATCTGCGGCGACTTGAGAGAGATCGTCGTAACAGAGGGGGAGGGGGCGTCGGTCGGTATGAGGTGAAGTCCTTCGCCGCATTGCTTGCCGTTCGTGAACGGGCAGAGGAGCGTAGTGCCTGTTATTGTCGCTGACGGCACTGTGCCGTCCAAACGGTGCTCGGAAAGTATGGTGCCGTCTTTTTTATGTAGTGCGCAGACGGTGCCGCCCTCTGTTTCCCAGACGGAGGCGAGATATGTGCCATGCACCAGCGCACGGCAGATGTGCGGTGATGAACCGAGTGAAGACAGTTTGCCCGAATCGAGGTCAAGTCGGTAGAGTGTGTGGCGGGCAGACGCAAGATAGCAGGCGTTCTCGTTTTGTACGGGACAGACGGCAGTCATCGTCGGCAGGGTGACAGGCTGACGTGCCCATGTGCCCTTGCGGAGCGTGTAGACAGAGCCGTCGGTCTTTCCGTTGGCAAAGAAAAAGACGCCTTTTTCGGAAGAAACCAGTGCAAGCGGGCGGTACGTGTGCGGGAGCGGTCTGCGAAAAAGTACGGCTCCGCTCGCGGTGTTTAAAAGGAGCAGGGCATTGTCGGTGCGGTCGAATACGGCAAGACGGCAGGGCGGTAAAAGCATGCGGATCACCTCGCGGAAAAGTAAGAATAAATTACTGTATGATATTCGCAGATGGTGCGATTTGCTTATTGAAAGGCGGTGCGTAGGTTGGTATAATTTACAGGTACGGGACTTATCCGTTCAAGGAGGAAACAACTAATACTATGAGATCGATATTAAATTTATTTCACGATAACGGGCAAGGCGTTTTGTTGAGCGTACTTGCACTCATTATATTCGGCGCGATCAACATTTACAGCGCCAGCTATGTCGCAAGCGGCAGCGGTATGGCTATCAAACAGGCGTTGTGGGCGATCATCGGCTGCGGTGCGATATATATTTTCAGCAAGGTGAACTATTGGCGCACCGAGAATTGGGGGATGGCGTTTACGATCCTTTCTATCGCACTGTGTATACTGGTGCGATTGACGGGCGAGGAGATCAATGGCGCGCGTCGCTGGCTCGATCTCGGGATCATCCAGTTCCAGCCGTCGGAGATCGCAAAGCTTGCATCGGCGATGCTGGCGGCGACCTATATCGGCCAAACGCTCCGTCGCGGAGGCTCGATCAAGCTGATCAGCAAAACGATGGGCGCGATCCTTGCTATGGGCGTTATCATCTTGCTTCAGCCTGATATGGGAACAGCAGCGATCGTTATTGCTATCGGGGTTGCCTTGTTTTTCATGGGAGGGTTGAATTCCAAGCAGGTGCGTGCATTGGTCGGTGTGGTCGCGGCGAGTGTCATCGTATGTATCATGTTCGCACCGTATCGAATGATGCGTGTGCTCGTCTGGCTCGGTATCGAAGAGAACAGAGATATCGAGTATCAAGCCAGTCAGGCGAAGATGGTCATCGGATCGGGCGGATTCGGCGGTGCCGGCTGGGGCGGCGGTCTTAGTAAGTACAGCTATCTTCCGGAATCACATACCGACTTTGCGTTTGCCGTATTCTGTGAAGAGTGGGGGTTCATCTTAACGGTATTATGCATCGTCTTGCCGTTCGTTTTGTTTACGCATCACGGATTCCGTATTGCCAAGCAGACGGAAGATCATTACGGTAAGATGCTTGCCTTGGGGATGACACTTCTTATCAGCGGACAGGCATTGTCCAATATGCTGATGGTCATGGGCTCGCTCCCTGTTATCGGGGTGCCGTTGCCGTTTATCAGCTATGGTGGTACGTCGCTCGTCATCAATATGGTGTGTGTCGGGATCCTGCTTAGTATCCATCGGAAGAATAAGAGCCTCGAACGAGCCAAGCTGAAGCGCGAACAAGCTGAAGCGAACGATCAGCAGGTCGTAATAACGGAATCAAAAGAATAGATATCGCAGATCAAAAAGAGAGATGGTAAGGGCCATCTCTCTTTTCGTTGTAGCAGGGGGACTTTTCGCCTCATATGATACGGTAGTTTGAAGAAAAAGGAGGTTTGCCGTATGTCGGAAACGATGCGGGCGAAAGGCTTTATCAGCGAAGAGTCTATCTTAGACCTTGCCTCGGCCTCGGAAGACGGATGTGCATTCAGCGTGGTAAAGAGCCAGCAATTCGCGCACGTATATATGCCGATACAGATGTATCAGCGGTCGCTGCCGCTCAAGGAAGCGCTCGTCAAAGGGACGCTGTTCCCGGAACTCTGGGGTGTCTATCCGATCCCCGAATGAAAGGAGGAAACTTGATGGAACGGGAAAAACAGTCTTCGATGCTGAGGAGGATACAAGAGGTGCAGTTCGCGGCGCATGAGCTGGGACTTTATCTCGATACGCATCCGAATGACAGCGCGGCACTCGTCGATTTTGAAACGGTGAACGAAAAGCTCCGCAAGATGGTACGTGAGTATGAGCGTCAATGCGGGCCGATGTTCTCGGTCGGTCAGACGATACGGTCGCAAGAAACGTGGCTCTGGGCAGAAGGCCCGTGGCCGTGGGAAATGTAGGAGGGAAATGCGATGTGGGTCTATCAACGATGTTTACAGCGCCCTGTCAAGGTAACGCGTCCCGATGTCAAGTTCGCCAAGCTCGTCGTAGCGCAATACGGCGGGCCAAACGGTGAGCTGTCGGCATCGCTTCAATATATCAATCAAAGGTACGCCATGCCGACAAGCAGGGCGAAGGCGATCCTCACCGATATCGGTACGGAAGAATTGGCACATCAGGAGATGGTCGCAACGATCGTCTACAAGCTGACCGAAGGCGCGTGCGAGAAGGATTTTGTCGAAGCAGGCTGGGGCGCGCATTGGACACAGCACGGTAAAGGCCTCTACTGGGAAGATGCGAACGGTGTACCATGGAGTGCTAAATAGACGGTCTGCGCAAGTGCGGTGTATCGTGTATACATTTCCGCAACGGTTGTATTTTTTATCAAAATCAATTAAAATAGAAGGGATATATAGCAGATTCATGTAGGAGGAAGCGATTGTGGAAGAAAGACGATATTGTTCCCATTGCTGGACATTGGTTCCTGCCAGTGAGAAGACATGTACGAACTGTGGCAAAGAACTTCCGCCGGAGATCCCGGCAGAGGAATTTATGATGGAAGAAACGCTCGTTGATAAGTATTTTTCGCTCCGCGGAAGATTGGCGCGAAAAGCATTCTTCGTGCGCAACGTGATCTATACGGCGATCATCGCAGTGCTCAATTATCTGTTCATGCCGGGCGGTCTGGAGATCTTCTTAAACGGCGGTCCCGCGCTCTTTATGAAATGGCTCATCCTGCCGACGAGTACGGGCATCGACCCGATGCTTCTCCCGAGCCGCGGTGCGATGGCTATCATTCTCGTCGTTTCACTCTTTTTGATACTCGGTCAATGGACGCTGACGATCCGTCGCTGCCACGACCTCGGTCACGACGGCAAGATGTCGCTTCTCTATTTCGTACCGGTGATCAATGTCTTTTTCTGGTTATATCTGATCCTGCGCAAGGGCACAGAAGGGCCGAACCGCTACGGTGAAGAAGCGTAGTCGTCACAAATACAGATGTCAACTGAGGATGGCTCTTTGTCCTTGCAGTCGTTGCTCAATCGTATTATAATTTGATTAGAAGCAGCCGCTTGAGGGGAAAGAAACTCTCACTAAACCTAACAATAGGAGCGAATAAAATGAACAATTTGGTAGCAGAAATCAAACGTTTGAAACAAGAACGCAACGCTGTTATCTTGGCACATATCTATCAGCCTGCCGAGATCCAAGATATTGCGGATTTTATCGGAGATTCGCTTGATCTTTCTCGTCGTGCGGCAGAAACGGATGCCGATGTGATCGTATTCTGCGGTGTGCATTTCATGGCAGAAACGGCAAATATCTTGTCGCCCGATAAGATCGTACTCCTTCCCGATATGACGGCGGGATGCGAGATGGCTGACATGATCACGGCGGAAGAACTCGCGGCAAAACGCGCCGAAAATCCCGATGCAGTTGTCGTATCGTATGTCAATACGACGGCGGCTGTCAAAGCACTTACCGATATTTGCTGTACCTCGGCAAATGCGGTACAGATCGTAGAATCGATCCCGAAAGACAAAGATATCATTTTCGCCCCCGACCGCAATCTCGGCGGTTATATCGCGAAATCGACGAACCGTACGATGGATTTGTGGGACGGTTGCTGTCCGATCCATCACGCGATTTCCGCAGAAGCTGTGCTTGAAGCGAAAAAAGCGCATCCGAATGCGCTCGTACTTGCACATCCGGAATGCAATGATGAGGTATTGGCACTTGCCGACCATATCAATGGCACGATGGGTCTTGTTCGCTACGCAGAAGCAAGCGATGCGGATGAGTTCATCGTCGTAACGGTCAAAGGCACGCTCCATCAGATGAACAAGCGTTGCCCGAATAAATCGTTCTATCTGGCAAGCGAAATGCTCGATTGCCATAATATGAGTAATAATACGCTCGAAAAAGTGAAAACTGCACTCGAAACATTGTCGCCGCAGGTCGTTGTGCCGGAAGATGTCCGCGTAAAAGCGAAAGCCTGCCTCGAAAAAATGTTGGATGTGTGCCGCTAGGAGTGAGCGTAAATGCTGCGTCGATATATCACGAATTTTGATAGTGAACAAATAGATAAAAAAGAGACAGATTGTCTTATCATCGGTGGTGGTGTCGCAGGACTGGCGACGGCTTGGTATGCTTCGCAGGCAGGCCTTAATGTAACAGTCGCTGTTCGCGATACGATGCTCGACAGCAATACGAACAAGGCACAGGGTGGTATCGCTGTTGCGCTCGGGGAAGATGATTCCTTGGATCTTCATATCGAAGATACGCTGATCGCAGGTGCAGGTCTTTGCACGGAAGATATCGTCGCGCTCGTCGTCGACGAAGGTCGAAAAGCGGTGCTCGATCTTATCAAGCTCGGCGCCAAGTTCGACCATGACGAAAACGGCATCTGTCTCGGCAGAGAAGGCTGTCACTCGAGAAGCCGCGTTATCCATGCGCAGGGCGATGCGACAGGCAGAGAAGTCGTGCGTGCGCTTCTCGCTCGTGTGCGTGAAGAAAAGCGTATCACGCTCAGAGAGCATCTTTACGCCGTCGATATCTTAACGACCGATTCGGTCTGCGAAGGCGCGCTCTTCATGCGTGAGGACGGTACGAAAGAGATCATTCGTGCTAAGACGGTCGTACTTGCCACAGGCGGTCTTGGTCGCCTGTATCTTCATACAACGAATCCCGAAGGTGCGACAGGTTCTGCGCTCTCCATGGCGTATCGTGCAGGCGCATCTTTGATGGATATGGAATTTGTCCAGTTCCACCCGACGGCACTTGCCATCGAAGGACTGCCGAACTTCCTCATTTCCGAAGCCGTTCGCGGCGCGGGCGGCCTCTTGCGCAATGCAGAAGGCAACCGCTTCATGCCGCGTTTTCATAAAATGGAGGAGCTTGCTCCGCGTGACGTCGTCGCACGTGCCATCTATCACGAGATGCAGCGTGCCGATATGCTCTCCGTATCGCTCGATGTCAGCCAAATAAAAGATTTTACAGCTCATTTTCCGACGATCACAGCCTCGTGCAAAGAGTACGGACTGAATCTGCCGGAAGATATGATTCCCGTAGCACCTGCCGCACATTATATGATGGGCGGTGTTCAAACAGACCAATTCGGTGAAACGAGCGTCAATCGCTTGTTCGCCTGTGGTGAGGCCGCTTGTACAGGCCTTCATGGTGCGAACCGCTTGGCATCGAATTCGCTTCTTGAAGGGCTTGCGTTCGGTAAACGGATCGCAGAAACGATCGCAAGACGAGGCTACTCGTCCACGAGAACGACCCGTTGGTACTTTGATAAGCTAAGTGATGAACCTTGTCCTGTCGATACGGTGGCAGAAACGCATCAACTGAAACTGACCATGACGAAACAGCTCGGCCTTATTCGCCAGCAGCAAGGTCTGGCGCGTGCACAGGACTATTTCGCAAACATGGCCAAAGTACTCAAAGCATACGATATGCGGACGAAAGAACAGATGGAGCTCTTCGGTATGCTTCAGACAGGCAGTCTCATTTGTCTGGCGGCATCGATGCGTCAAGAAAGTCGCGGCGGGCATTATCGCAGTGATTATCCGCAGACGATGGAACTGTGGCGCAAACATCTGATCTTACAGAAATAGGAGGCGAGGGAATATGTATCTTTCGATGAGAGCATTACAACCTAAGATCATAGAATGGTTAAACGAGGACGTCGGCAGTGGTGACATTACGACGGAAAATATCATCCCGCAGCAAGCTAAAACAGTCGGCCTCATTCAAGCAAAACAGCGCGGTATCGTAGCCGGTATCAACGTGGCAGGTCTCGTTTTCACGACGCTTGCTCCCGATATCGAATTCACGCCGATGGTAGAAGACGGCGACGAAGTGGAGCCGCATACGGTGCTTGCGAAAATAGAAGGCGATGCGCACGTTATCTTGACAGGCGAACGTCTTGCACTCAACCTTCTGCAGCATATGAGCGGTATCGCAACGCTTACATCGTCGTACGCACGTCTGGCTGAAGGAACGAAAGCGCACGTCGTTGATACGCGCAAAACGCTCCCCGGCCTTCGTATGCTTGAAAAATATGCGATCCGTGTCGGCGGCGGCCGCAACCATCGCATGGGTCTTTATGATGCCGTTATGATAAAAGATAACCATATCAAGGTAGCGGGCGGTATCAAAGAGGCTGTTCAGATGACGAGAAACGAGATATCCCATACCGTCAAGATCGAAGTCGAGACCGAAACGCTCGACCAGGTCAAAGAAGCACTCGAAGCAGGTGCAGACATCATCATGCTCGACAACATGTCGATCGAAATGATCGAAGAAGCAGTTCGCCTCATCGACGGTCGTGCTATCGTCGAAGCATCGGGCGGTGTTACGAAAGAACGCTTGCCTGCCATTGCAAAAGCAGGTGTTGACATCATCAGCGTCGGTGCGCTGACGAACTCGGCACCGATCCTTGATATCAGCCTTGATATCGGCGAGATCAAATACTAAGACAAGACAAAGCCCTTCCCATGCGGAAGGGCTTTTTGTATCGCAAAGCATCATCTCGGATATACTGACCGAGAGGTGATATGATGAGCGGAGATAAACTTGTCATCATTGATATGCAGAAGGTGTATGAAACAGGTGCGCCGTGGGCATGCGAGAAGTTCGACGAAGTGTGCGAGCGTATCGTGCGACTTATCGAAACGGGCAGATTCGCCGATATCTGTTTCACGCGATTCGTTCTGCCTGACGTACCGCAGGGGTCGTGGAGGCGGTATCGGGCAAAATATATAGATATC
>JAFSAX010000004.1 GCA_017442105.1 Selenomonadales bacterium
CTGTTTGTGAGAGGCAGGACAAGTGTTACCAGTGGAGCCTTTGCCTGCCCTACTGAACAAGACGCCCAAGAACGACCCACCTTCCGCATAAGCTCACTATGAACGGAAGCACAAGACAAAAAGCAGTCAATAGAACTGCTCATACCGAAGAAGCGAGAGAGCGATGATCGTCCCCGATCTTTGATGACATGACCATGGCACGCATGGCATGAATGATATGTATGATAAGGCGCATCGCCTCCGCTCGACTTCACTTAGACAATAGCGGAATATCGGATGATACGATATCATCAGCAAAAGAGGACTGCCCAAAATGATGACAGAAGGACTACTGCGCGCATAGCCCTTCGTGGCAGACTCCTTGCAAAGACACGCTCCGACAGACGGTCACGCACAGCGCTTAGCACACAGTTTTTTGCCGAATCTGTCGGAGGGGAGCCTTTGTCGGGTCAATGACAAGCGAAGGGGAGAGTTTACTACCTTACCCTGCGCCGATACCCCCTGCCCAAAAACACGATTTGACCCTGCTGATTCCTGATTCCTTGATTCCTGATATTCTGATTCCTTGATTCCGTAGACTCTGCTTGTCGGAGATAGGGAGGCATTGGGCAAACTTATGGCAAGCTGTATGCGATGTCAGCACAGTGTGATATACTTAGATCAAACACACCTGACAGCAAAGGAGCATCGCCATGAGATACAGACTGACCATCGAAACGAAACGCGAGGAGATGAAAGACATCACGCGCACCGTAGCCGACTGCATTGGGCGCAGCGGCATCATGGACGGCATCTGCACTGTGTACTGTCCGCACACCACAGCTGCCATCACCATCAACGAAAACGCCGACCCTGATGTCATCCACGACATCCTCCTCGGACTTCGCCACACCTATCCCGACCGCAGAGAATTCCTCCACGCAGAAGGAAACAGCACCGCCCACCTCAAAGCCTCTACCTTCGGAGCCTCCGAAACGATTCTCATAGAAAGCGGCAGACCGCTCCTCGGTACGTGGCAGGGCATCTACTTCTGCGAATTTGACGGACCGCGCAGACGTACCTACTACGTCGATGTGCGCGCCTGAAAGGAGGACACATCATGTACACCAACAAGCTCAAGACCATCCTCGCCGAAGGAAACCCCATCTCGGGCTGTATGATACAGGGCTATATGCCCGCACTCGCCGAGATCGCGGGTCTGGCAGGATTCGACTTTCTCTTCCTCGATGCCGAGCACAGCGCGCTCAGCGTCACCGAATGTGAAAACATGGTACGCGCCGCCGAAGCACGCGATGTCGTACCGCTCGTCCGCATTCCCAACAACGACCACGACACCATCCTCCGCTACCTCGACTGCGGAGCGATGGGGCTTATCCTCCCCGGTATCCGAAATGCCGAAGAAGCACGCGCCGTCGTCCATGCCGCCAAATACTACCCAATGGGAGAGCGCGGCCTCAACGGCGTACGTGCCTCCGACTACGGTATGACCAAACCCCTCAGCGAATATACAGCCGATGCCAACCGCGAAACGATGCTCCTTGCCATCATCGAAAACCGCGACGCGATCGACAACCTCGACGACATCCTCGCCGTAGACGGCATCGACGGCATCATCTTAGGCGCATCAGACCTCTCCCAGTCGCTCGGCGTACCCGGACAAGGTCAGCACCCTCTCGTCCTTGAAGCCAAAGCACGCTTCATCGAAGCAGGCAAAAAATCAGGCAAACCGTTCGGCACCGTCGTCCGCGCAGGCGAATCCATCGACGCATACCGCAAAGAAGGCATGAAGATCCTCATGGTCAACGCCTACGCCTTGTTCGGTGGAGCCTGCAAAGCCTTCGTGAAAAATTTCAATAAAAAATAAAAATTAGTGGATAATCGTTATTGACAAGACGAAACCTCCATGGTATACTTGCATCAAGAGGTGAGGCAATCACCGAAAATGAGGAGGAATGAGAAATGGAATTGAAAGGTACCAGAACAGAAGCAAACTTGTGGGCAGCATTCGCAGGAGAGTCGCAGGCGCGTAACAAATACACCTACTACGCATCGAAAGCGAAAAAAGACGGCTATCAGCAGATCGCCGCGATCTTCGAAGAAACGGCTTCCAACGAAAAAGAGCACGCTAAAATTTGGTTCAAATTGCTCCACGGCGGTATTGCCGACACCATGACCAACTTGGCAGATGCAGCGTCGGGCGAACAGGATGAATGGACGAGCATGTATCCCGAGTTCGCAAAAGTAGCGCGAGAAGAAGGGTTCGATAAAATCGCTTACCTCTTCGACGAAGTAGCAAAAATCGAAAAAGAACATGAAGAACGCTATCGTGCGCTCATCGCCAACATCGAAGAAGGCAAAGTCTTCGTTCGCGAAGAACAACAGCTCTGGCATTGCCGTAACTGCGGTCATATCCACAGCGGTGCACAGGCTCCGGGCGTATGCCCTGTCTGCGACCACCCGCAGTCCTTCTTCCAGATCAAAGCAGAAAACTACTAATAACAACACCCCTAAAACAACTCAATATATATCCCCCCCAATTACAAAAAGGCCACCCGCGCTCGGGTGGTTCTTTTTTTGTGCGTGGGGTAGGGCAAGCAACTCGGCGATACTTATAGCGATGGGCGCATCTCTCCCTCCGTCATGGGTGACCCATGCCACCTCCCTCGTCAGAGGGAGGCACTAATACCACGATGCGTTGGCTTATACTGTGTACTTCGTTTTTATTCAAAACTCCCTCAATGGGTTCGGGTTCGTTAGGGAGTCCGAGGCGAAGTACGCGATGCGAGGGAGTGGAGCGCATTGTGTCGGATGTTTGAGCAAACGAATGTGATGCGAGTTCCGACACGCGGTCGTGTCATCTTGACTTATAATCAAGACACGACCGCTAGCGAAACGTAGGAGCGAGAACGTACTCCGAGGACGTACGTGGAACCTGAGAGCTTCTTTGCTTCTTTCTTGGGCGGTGCAAGAAAGAAGGGGAAGGAGAAGCGGAATATTATCGACAAGGTGTTCTTCGCCCCTGCGTCACAAAGAAAAGTAAAAGAGGAGGGAAGAGCTACCTGTTGTGATAAAGCATACCTTGCGAGCTTGATACGCACCGCAAAAAAACTCCACAGCATAAATCATTCCCTCTCCTTTCCTCCCTCCCCACACAAACGCACGCGCATAAAAAACTTACCCTGTTTCGTACATTTTTTCACGAATACGGGTTGCGCAATAATCACCGACATGGTATACTATGAATAGATAAGTCGTTTTGTAAACATTCAGGAATTATAGGTGGTGGTTGTATGCAGTTTAATGCGACGACAGATTATGCGTTCCGCGTTGCACTTCATCTGGCATGTGCGGGCGATCGCATCGTATCGCGCAGGGAGATCTCGGAGAGCAACAACGTAACGACGATGTTTTTGCAGAAGATCATGGCATCTTTGATGGAGGCGGGCTTGGTGACGAGCTATCGCGGTGCGAACGGTGGGTTCCGCCTGTCGCGTCCGGCAGGCGAGATCACGCTTCTCGATGTCTTGGAGGCGATGGAGGGCAAGGTGGTGCTCAATCGTTGTCTCGGCGATTACGGTTCGTGCTCGAGAAATGCGGCTCCGCGCTGTGCGGTGCATCGTTCTTTGACGAAGGTGCAGGACGTTTTTTGTGCGGCGATGTCACAGATCACGCTGGCGCGTCTGGCAGAAGATGAGCTTTCGCTTCATCATCATGAAGAATAAGAAATAAGATGAGAAAAAGAGATGATTTTAAAGGAGGAGTAAAAGATGGATGAGGTATTGTTGTCGCGTTGGCAGTTCGCCATTACGACGGTGTATCACTTTTTGTTTGTTCCGATCACGCTCGGTCTGGCATTTTTCATCGCGATGCTGGAAACGTGGTATGTGAAAACGGGTGAGGAGAAATATCGTGCTCTCACTCAGTTCTGGGGCAAAATTTTCTTGGTCAACTTTGCGATGGGTGTTGTAACAGGTATCGTGCAGGAGTTCCACTTCGGTATGAACTGGTCGGAATACGCTCGCTTTATGGGTGACGTGTTCGGCGCACCGCTGGCAATGGAGGCTCTGACGGCGTTCTTCCTCGAGTCGACGTTTTTGGGTATCTGGCTGTTCGGCTGGGATAAGCTGTCTAAGAAGGTACACGCACTGTGTATCTGGATCGTAGCATTCTCGTCGAGCTTGTCGGCGTTTTGGATCATCGTAGCGAACTCGTTCATGCAGAATCCGGTCGGTTTTGCGATTCAGAACGGTCGTGCGGAGATGGTAGACTTTGTTTCGCTTATCACGAACCCGTACGCGGCTTCGATGTATGTACATACGTGGACGAGTGCGCTGGCAACGGCAGGTGTCCTGATCGTAGCGGTCTGCGCGTATCAGATCCTTGCAGGTCGTCACGTTGAGATGTTCAAGTCGTGCATCAAGAGCGGTCTTGTGGTCGCTATGGTAGGTCTTCTTTCGGTCATGGGTACGGGTCATATGCAGGCGCAGATGATCCATGATTATCAGCCGATGAAGTCGGCGGCGACGGAAGCGATCTGGGATACGGTCGATCCGGCTCCGTTCTATCTGACGGCAACGATCGATGAAGAAAACGGTACAAATACAGACGGTATCAAAGTAGACGGTGCGCTCAGTGCACTTCTCTATAATAAATTCGAAGGCGAAGTCGTTGGTATGAACCAGCTGCAAGCCGAGTATGTAGAAAAATACGGCGAAGGCAATTATATCCCCGAAGTATCGGCGCTCTTCTGGTCGTTCCGCGCAATGGTCATCGCAGGTTCTGTGATGATGGCAGTCGTCGGTCTTGCATTCCTTGCGATGCTCTTCGGTCGCCTTGAAAGATATTCGCTTCTTCTGCGCGCGCTTATTCTGATGCTTCCGCTTCCGTTCATCGCGAATTCCTGCGGTTGGTTCGTAACGGAAGGCGGTCGTCAGCCGTGGATCGTATACGGATTGCAGAAAGTAGCGGACGCTGTGTCGCCGAATCTGACGACGACAGAGATCTGGATCAGTATGGTAGGCTTTACGCTCGTATATGCGGCTCTTATCGTAGTCGCACTTTGGATCGTGATAAAACATATTAAGACCTTCGGCATGACCGAAGAAGCGAAGAAGGGGGCATCGTTATGGAACTGAATGTAGTATGGTTCGTGCTGGTAGCAGTACTTTTCATCGGGTTCTTCTTCCTGGAAGGATTCGACTACGGTGTCGGTATGCTTGTGAAGCTTCTCGGCCGTGACGATACGGAACGCGGTATGCTCGTCCGCACGATCGGCCCTGTATGGGACGGCAACGAGGTATGGATGATCACGGCGGGCGGTGCGATGTTCGCGGCTTTCCCGCACGTGTATGCAACGATGTTCAGCGGATTCTATCTTGCACTGTTCGTTCTTCTCCTTGCGCTCATTATGCGCGGTGTCGCGTTTGAGTTCCGCGCGCAGGATAAAAGCCCTGCATGGCGCAATTTCTGGGACTGGTCGATCTTCTTCGGCAGTGCTGTCCCTGCACTCCTCTGGGGCGTGGCGGTAGCCAACCTCATCGCAGGTGTGCCCATCAATGAAAAAATGATCTACGTAGGTACGTTCTTTGACCTGCTCACGCCGTACACGCTCGTGACAGGCGTCGCGTTCCTCCTCGTATTCCTCTATCACGGCAGCGCGTTCGTTACGCTCAAAGTCGTTGAGCCTCTCGCAGGCAGAGCACGCGACATGGCACTCTATGCGGGCGGTCTTGCCCTCTTCGCGGCAGTCGCTTGCCTCGGTCTGACGGCTCTCTACACCGATGCGATGACAAGCGCACCTGCACTCATCGCGTTCGTCCTCGCGGCGATCCTTCTCGTCCTGTCGTACCTCTGTATGCTGTTCGATGCGTGCAAAAAAGCCTTCATCTTCTCGTCGCTCTCTATCGCGATGCTGACGGTAGGCTTCTTCGCAGGACTGTTCCCGCGCCTGATGGTATCGAGCCTCAATCCTGAATGGAGCCTTACCATCTACAACGCGGCATCCACACCGTATACGCTCAAGATCATGACCATTGCGGCTGTCTGCCTCGTGCCGATCGTCTTGGCATATCAGATCTGGACGTACTGGGTATTCAGAAAACGCGTCACTCCGTTTGACGACGCACACTATTAAAAACAACAAGGTCGCCTGTCCCACGCGGGGCGGCGACCCTTCTGCTATCACTTGAAAAGGAGCGTGATAATATGCGTTCGGACTTACTTCTCACCTTAACGGGACACAAGACAGCTCTGCCGCGTGACAAATACGGCAGACCGATCATGAGCGGCCCGCATGAGAATATCCTCATCAAAATGGCACTCGAAGAACAAAAAGAATCGCCCGACATGACGCAGTTCACCGCAGAGATGTTCGAGCTTGACGAAATGATATTCCGCCTCGCGTGCAAAAAACTCGACTCCGAAGGCTGGATAACAGGTGCTGTATTTGAACTCGACGACCGCGGCTTCCCGACGAGCATCGACCTTACGAACGTACGCCTCACCGACGAAGGCAGAGCGTTCGAAAAACAGCTCGGTTGATAACTGTACAGTAAATAAAAAAAGCTGACGATGTGTCAGCTTTTTTTATTTATGTCGTTTTCATCTTATATAAGATATACGCGAATATCGCATAAGCATATGCCTCGCACAGCTCCTCGACGAGTGCCGTATTCGCATGCGGGATCAGGTGGAACTTTTCTGCGTCTGCCGAAACAAATGCCGTTACAGCAAGCAAAGCGTGAAGCGGAAGGGACATATCGTGCGTGTGGAAATAGTGCACGATCTTACCGCGGATGATAAGTACGATGATAGAGAGCATCGTCACAGCGACAAGCGGATAGACGATCGGCCCGTACGGAAGGGATTTTACCGGCGGAAAGTTGCCGTTTGCCATCGGCGGGAAGAATACGCGCCCCCAGCTGAGCTCACGCCCTGTAAGGAGTAAGCAGAACAAGAAGCCTGCTATCCATAACAGGCGTACAGACCCTTCGCTATGGCGTACTTTGGACAGACAGATGAGCGTGGCTGCGACGAGCAGGAACACTTGCAGATTTTCTATGATACCGTTCTCGTCAGCGAGCGAGGACGGAAGGAGCGTATCGGCTCCCATGACCAATGCGAGCAGAAGAACGAGCCCGCCGAAAAATTGATATGACATATAGTGATTCCTCCGATAAAGGATAAAAATAATTACCATTTTTTAATTAATGATGCCGACAGTCAATAATGATGTACGAATATCGCTATTATACGCAGAAAACCGAATCTTGTCAAGAAATGAAAACTTTATTTGCGGGAATGGGTAGCGTAATGAATACCAATATGGTATAATATAAACAGAATAACGGTATCGTGAAAGATACCGAACAGACAGAGATAGAGCAAGGAGAATTCCCGATGGATAGACGAGAGGAAAAGAAGCGGATGGAACAAGGCGAAGAGAATACGAAGGGGATGCATCGTCGTCTGATGAAGGAGGTGCGTGCGGACCGCGGTAAGCTTATCATGCTTTTGGTGCTTGGTGTGGTCAGTGCGCTTGCGATCGGTGCATCTTTTTGGGCGATGGCGAATATCACGAACGAGGTGTTTTTAAACGGTGCGGGGCTTGATACGCTCTATGGCTGGTTCGCGGTTTTGTTTGGTGCGCTCGTTCTGCGCGGTGCGCTTTCGGCGGCAGAGGGCTGGCAGGCAGGGCGTATCACCTCGTCGATGACGGCACATTTTCGAAAGATGTTGTTTGACGCGCTTCATCGCGGAGGGCCTGCTTTCTTGTCGGGTGAGGCTGTCGGTGAGCTGGCTTCGTCTGCGCTTCGCGGTGTGGGGCAGGTCGCGCTCTATTATGCGCATTTTCTTCCGCAGGCGGCGCGTACGGCTGTTATCGTACCGCTGATGGTCATTATGGTGGCACCGTTTGACTTGTCGAGTGCAGGGCTTCTTCTTATCACGATACCGCTTCTGCCTGTATTTATGATGCTGATCGGGCTTCTCGCCAAACGTGAATCGCGCCGTCAATGGCACGCGCTTCGTCATCTCGGTGCGCATCTTTATGATGTGATAGACGGCCTTGGTACGCTGAAGCTGTTCGGCAGAAGCCGTGAGCAGGCAGCTGTCGTCGAGCGCATGAGCAAGGAGTTTTCCGATGCGACGCTCCGCGTGCTTCGTGTGGCGTTTTTGTCGGCGTTTATCTTGGAGCTTGTCACGACGATGGCGACGGCCGTTATCGCGGTGTCGATCGGGCTTCGTCTTGTGTGGGGCAACATGATATTCCTTGATGCGTTTTTCGTTTTGCTCCTTATTCCCGAGTGCTACCTCCCGCTTCGCAAGCTCGGTGCGCAGTTCCATACGGCTGTCGTCAGCCTGCCTGCGGCATCGAGATTGTTCTCGCTTATCGATTCGGTCGAGGACGAGGGATGGACAGGCAGTCGTACGGTCGATATCTGCGGTGCGCCGCGTATGGTGTTCGATGATGTGCGCTACCGTTATCCGCAAGGGGCAGACGGCACGGACGCGCTAAATGGTGCAAGTCTTGTGATAGAGGCAGGCAAAACGACGGCGATCGTGGGAAAAAGCGGCAGCGGCAAGACGACGATGCTGAAATTGGCATCGGGTCTGGCGAAAGCGAGCGGAGGGCAAGTGCTCTTACATGATATTCCTCTTACGGAGATCAATGAAGCTCTCGTGCGCGATCATATCGCGTATGTGGCGCAGTTTCCGCATATGTTCCGCATGACGGTGGCAGATAATATCGCACTCAAGGGTGATGTTGATATGGTGCGCGTACGCGAGGCATCTCGCCTTGCGGGAGCAGACGACTTTATCGAGATGCTTCCCGATGGGTACGATACGATGATAGGAGATGGCGGTCATGCGCTTTCGGGCGGTGAAGTACGTCGCATCGCGCTGGCGAGAGCGTTTTATCAAGGTGGGTCGGTGCTTCTCCTTGATGAATGGACGGAGGGGCTTGATGCGCTGACGGAGGCGCGTGTGCAGTCGGCACTTGATAAGCTGACATCAGGCAAGACGGTCGTCGTCGTGGCGCATCGCCTCGAGACGGCTTCGCGTGCCGATTATGTAGCGGTGATGGAAGATGGTCGTGTGACAGAGTATGGTACGCCTGACGAGCTTTTGGCCGCGGGCGGTCAGTATGCACAGATGATGGGCAGAGAGGAGGAAGAAGCATGAATGTATATGTAAAAGGCGTGTTCGGTATCCTCTTGGGCTTTCTTACCATCGGCATGGGGGCAGGCCTTCTTGCATCGGCATCGTATCTGATC
>JAFSAX010000005.1 GCA_017442105.1 Selenomonadales bacterium
ATAATTTGACGTTTTTGATGCCTTTTTCAATGGCAAGTTTTGTTGCGTTATATAAATCCTCTTCTGTAATCCCTTTATTGATGACTTGACGAAGCGGTTCAGTCGCGGCTTCGGGCGCAAGTGTGATCGTTTTCTGTCCACTGTCCGCAAGAGCAGTTGCAAGGCCGTCTGTTAGAGAATCGGCGCGCAGAGAAGCGACAGACAAAGTCATATCCTGCTCGCGGATAAACGCAGACAGTTCGTCGATCCAAGGATAATCCGATATTGCTGCTCCCATCAGACCGACTTTGTTCATATGGGGCTTGGCACGAAGAATACTTTCTTTTACTGCGTCCAGTGAACGTACGCGCGGATTGCGGAAACAGTATCCTGCCATACAGAAGCGGCAATGACGACCGCAACCGCGAGCGATCTCTATGAGATAGAGCTTGCCGAATTCGGTGTCGGGTGTCATGATGACTGTTTCTCCGTGTGTATCATTAAGATCCCTCACCCATTGTCTGGTAATGGTAGGCGGTACCGAGTCGATCGGGGTTATTTCAGCGAGTGTACCATCTTCACGATACTTAGGTTGGTAGAATCGAGGAACATATACGCCGTCGAGCTCGGCAAGGGCTCTCAATATCTCTTCTTTAGTGCATTTTTCTTCTTTTTTCTGCTCATATACCGTCAGAATATCGGAAACCGTATTCTCCCCTTCTCCGATCACGAATACGTCGGCAAACATTGCTAGCGGTTCGGGGTTGAATGTCGCACAAGGTCCTCCGATGATAATCATAGGGTCCATCTCGGTACGGTCGGATGCTTTGAGCGGTACTTTTGCTAAACGAAGACAGTGCAAAAAGTTAAAATAATCCATCTCAAACGAAATGGCGAATCCGATGATATCCATATCATAGAGTGGTTGCTGGTTCTCCATTGTCAAAAGCGGTGTTTTAGAGCGAATATATTCAGCTTCTGTTTGACGATCGGGAAGAAATGCACGTTCGCAAGTGAAATTTGTTCGTCCATTGATAAGATGATATATGATCTGAAAACCGAGATTTGACATCCCGATATAGTAATCATTGGGGTAAACGAGTCCGAAGCGATATCTTTTTTTCCCCGGAGGTATGATGACAGCACCGGTTTCTTCTGCCAGCTTCTTTTTATAGGAATCTCTTATTTTCCAGGACAAAGGATATCCCCTCTTTTCTTACTATTATTTGGGCTGTTTTTCGATCCATTTTCCGTTTGCTACGAGTGCTTTCGTCAATGTGATCGGAAGCTTGCGCTCGTAAGATGCGACTAAGTCGCGGTCGCGATCGGTAACGAGTAAAATCATTCTGCCTTCACCGCCGGCACGTGCCGTTCTGCCCGCGCGATGCAGATATACCTTTTCGTTTTCGGGCGGATACAAGTTGATGATGCAATCTACGTCTTGAATATCAAGACCACGTGCCGCAACGTCGGTAGCGACTAAGATGTGTGCCGTACCGCGCGCGAAGTCAGCCAAGGCTTTTTTGCGATCGGCTGCCATCATCTCACGATAAAGACCTGTTGTTTTGATTTTATGATGGTTCAGCTTTTCTACGATCATCGGAATATCGTAACTGCGATTTACGAATAAGATCGTTCGTTTCAGTCCGAGTGCATGATACAGTTTGCGTACACATTCGAGGCGACGACGATGGTCGACTACGATATACGAATGACTGATCTGTTGTTTCAATACAGTTGTCGAAGCAACTGTTTTTTCGGTAATATCGGGACATAGTTTGGTAACTTTTTTTCGTGTGCCGTCTGTGATCGTTGCCGAAACGAAGATCATCTGACGTTGTTTGGGTACAGCTTTAAGTATCTTTTCAACAGACGGAAGAAGTTGATCGTCGAGAAGGCGGTCAACTTCGTCGAGAACGAGCGTTTTTACTTGAAATACCGACACTTTTCGTTTGCTGAGAAGCTCGAATAATCTGCCGGGCGATGCAACGATAATGTGCGGTTTCGTTTTGAGGCGGTCGATCTGACGGGCGATATTGGCACTGCCTGCTATCCCCATCGTACGAATCGCACGACCCGATGCGACAGCAAGTGCTTCTGCTTCACGTTGAATCTGCATGACAAGCTCATTGGTCGGTGCAAGGATAACGACTTGTGCTACTGCTTCTTCAGAATCGATTTTTTCGAGGATTGGAAGAAGATACGATAACGTCTTGCCCGTGCCTGTTGCCGAACAACCAATCGCATTTTGACCATCTGCAATAAGCGGGATCATATCTTTTTGAATCTGTGTCGGTTCGGTAATGTTTTTTGCTTTCAGCGCATTGATCAGATCGGATGATACGCCTAATTGTTCAAATGTCATATATATTCTCCTTATATTGGTTAATATCGTGATAAAACGGGCCGTCCGTTTTCATCGTTATAGGTTGCGGTGCAGGATGGATAGTTGCTGCACCCCCAGAATGAGCCGTTTTTGCCGCGAATAAGACGAAGGATACCTTGCTTGCACTGTTTACACAAAAATCCTGTTTTCTTTGGTTTGCCTCCATCATCGTCAAGCGTTAGGTTGCATGACGGATAACGAGAGCATCCCCAAAAATCACCGTTTTTACCGCTTCTTTTTTTCAAAATACCTTTTTTGCATTGCGGACAGCGATACGTATCTTCACTTGTCGGTAATTTTACATTCTCTGCTTTTTGACATATCTCTGTCATGAATTTTATCTGCATATCCAAGAAAGAATCAAGGTCGGATTTACCTTCTTTCATCGAATGAAGCGCATTTTCCCAAATGGCAGTAGCATCGGGATATGTGATCTCATCCGGCAGTGCTTCTATTAAGAGATACGCAATCGGCGTTGGGATGAGGAACTTCTTCTCTTCTTTCAAAAATCCGCGTGTTAAAAGCTCGTTTATCATCGTTGCACGCGTTGCTTCTGTTCCGATACCGCAGACATCTTTCAGTTTCTTTTTGAGGTCTTGATTTTTCACGTAACGATGAATTTCTTTCATTGCGGCAAGAAGTGTTGCGGCGGTGAATCGTGTCGGTGGACGTGTTGTTTTTTTATCGAGTTTGGCTGAACAAAAATCCACTTTAGAGTCTTTGGAAACGGGTGGCAGAACTGCTGTTTCTTCTTTCTTTTCCGATTTATCGGAAACATAGAGTGCTTTCCAGCCAAGTTGTTTAATAATGCGTCCGCTTGCCGTAAAACATTCATCGCGATAGACTACTTCCAGTTTCGTCTGTTGGTATGTGTGGATCGGATAGAATTGCGCCAGATATGCTTGTGCTATCAAGAAATAGATATTACGTTCTACATCACTGAGAGATGCTAAATTGCATCTTTCTTGCGTCGGAATGATCGCATGATGTGCCGTAATTTTCTTATCGTTCCAAGCTCGACTTGTAATGGTAAGGTCTGCGTTTTTACTCCATTCGCTCAGCTTTTCATCACCGCACTGTAACAAGTTTCCTGCGATGATTTTTGAGGCATCTTTTTGATTCTCGGGCAGATAGTCGCAGTCGGAACGAGGATATGTCGTTAGTTTCTTTTCATATAGCTTTTGCGCTGTATCCAAGACAAGCTGCGGATCGTATTTGAACCGCTTGCCTGCTTCGATTTGGAGCGCAGACAATGAATACGGCAATCGTTGCTGTTCTTTTTTCAGCGAGCGTTCACATTTTGTTACGATGCCGGGAATCTCGGGTTCGTGATCTTCGGTGATGCGAGCCAATATCTCATGTGCTGTATCAAGGTCTATCAAACGATCTTCGCTATCAAGTCCTTTCTGCGTATCGGCAGGTTTCCATTGCGTCGTGAAGGTTTCACCGTTGAAGGCAAAATCAGCCTTTAAGATATAGTAATCTACGGGAACAAAATTTTTGATATCATTCTCACGGCGTACTACAAGTGCCAATGTCGGCGTCTTGACGCGTCCGATGGGAAGTGTCACTTGATGCCCCATACGTCTGGCGGCAAGTGTATAAGCACGTGATAGATTCATGCCGATCAGCCAATCGGCACGCGCGCGTCCGAGTGCAGACTGCTTAAGACGCAAAAAGTCTTGATTTTCCTTCAGATTATTGAGTGCCCTTTGGATGCTGACGGTATCGAGCGCGTTAAGGAGAAGTCTTTTTATCGGTTTATTCTTAATCTCGAGATAGTCGAATATTTCGTCGATAAGAAGCTGTCCTTCGCGGTCAGGGTCGCCTGCATGAATGAGTTCATCGGCTTGTTCGATGAGATTTTTTACGATATGAAATTGTTTTTCACACGAGTCGATGACGAGCATCTTCCATTCTGTCGGAATAATAGGCAAATCAGCCATATTCCATCTGCGGTATTTTTCATCGTATTCGTTCGGTTCTGCTTGACGCAGAATGTGACCGAATCCCCACGTTACAATACCTCCGCCTGTTTCGATATATCCGTCCTTCGATCTGTGCGGAGCGGGCAGACACTTGGCGATCTCGCGTCCCATACTCGGTTTTTCGGCAATGTATAAGCGCACAATATTTCCTCTTTTCTGTTACCTTTCATCATATCATAAAAAATCTATCGACAAAAGACTGCCGATTAGAAGAAAGAAAAGAACAGTATGAAAGTCATACCATTCTTTTCTATGATTATTGTTTACCTGATTTAATTTTCGATTCCGTACCGTTTAAGAGACGGACGATATTCGGTCTGTGTCGGATGATAACGAAGAGTGCGGCAATGACACCGAATACAATGATCTCCGTTTGTTCTCCGAATACGACCATCCAGACAGGTACGCAAGCTGCCGCAACGACAGAACCGAGCGATACGTAGCGCGTTATATAGACGATCAGTGCCCATGTAGCAAATACGATCAACGTGATCGTCGGTACGAGCATTGCGATAACACCGAGCCCTGTTGCGACACCGCGACCGCCTTTAAATCCGAGAAAAATAGGCCAGTTGTGCCCAATGATCGCGCAGATACCGCCGATGACGAGTGCAAGCGGTGTGCCGATCAAATATCCACCAAGCCACACACCAAAAGCACCTTTGATCGCATCGCAAGCGAAAATAAGGAGTGCGGCATTTTTACCGAGCGTGCGGAAAGCATTCGTTGCACCGATATTATGACTACCGTGCTCTCTTAAATCTGTATGCCAAATCTGTTTTCCGAGAATTAAGCCGCTCGGAATCGAGCCGATGAGATAACTGACCACGATCAGTAAAAGCAAAGTCATATCCATCATCTGCTCTCCTTTTATTCGATTTCTTCTTTACGACCGCGTACGATCAATTTTAGTGGTGTACCTTCGAAGCCAAAGCTTTCACGTAAACGGTTTTCTAAGAAACGTAAGTACGAGAAGTGCATGATCTCAGGATCGTTGACGAACAAAATGAATGTAGGCGGTTTGACATCAGGCTGCGTTGCGAAGAATATCTTAAGACGGCGACCTTTGACAGACGGCGGCGGGTTGATATCTACCGCATCGGTGATAACTTCGTTCAAGACACTGGTCTGTACACGCATCGTATGCTGTTCGGCAACGTATTGGATAAGATCTGTCAAACGATGTACACGCTGTTTTGTCAATGCCGAAGTGAATACGACAGGTGCATACTGCATGAAGATAAGCTCTTTACGGATATCTTCGGTAAAACGAAGTGTCGTTTTATCGTCTTTTTCGATAAGGTCCCACTTGTTGACGACGATAACAACGGCTTTGCCTGCTTCGTGTGCATAACCTGCAATTTTTTTATCCTGTTCTGTTACACCGCTCGTTGCATCGATTACCATCAATACGACATCACTGCGGTCAACAGCACGGAGCGAACGCATAACGCTGTAACGCTCAACAGGAAGGTCGATCTTACCTTTGCGACGCATACCTGCTGTGTCGATCAGCGAGAACGTGATACCGTCTTTGATGAAGTGTGTATCGATCGCATCGCGAGTCGTACCCGGGATATCGCTGACGATTACGCGGTCTTCACCGAGCATTGCATTTACGAGAGATGATTTACCGACATTCGGACGACCAATGAGTGCCACGCGAATCTCATCTTTTTCATCGTTTACATGCGATTCTTCAGGCAATACTTCGATGATCTTGTCGAGAAGATCGCCGAGGTTCATCGAGTTGACTGCCGAGATCGGAATCGGTTCACCAAGACCGAGGTTATAGAACTCATATATGAGCTCGTGATTGTTGATATTGTCGATCTTATTAACACCGAGAATAACAGGTTTTTTCGTGCGACGAAGCATCGTAGCGACTTCTTCGTCGGCATTTGTAACACCTGCGCGTCCGTCTACCAAGAAAAGGATCGCATCTGCTTCTTCCATTGCCAGTTTTGCCTGATGACGGATCGCTGTCAAAATTTTATCTTCTGTATCTGTTTCGATACCACCTGTATCGATCATTGTGAATTCACGATTAAGCCATTCTGCATCAAGATAGATACGGTCGCGGGTAACGCCCGGAAAGTCTTCTACGATCGAAACGCGCTTCTTGCCGATCTGATTGAACAGTGTCGATTTGCCGACGTTTGGGCGTCCTACGATTGCTACTATTGGTTTACTCATCGTCAATTCCTCCTTTATTTCATTTGCCAATTGCCGAGATATCCTTGCAGTGCATGAGCACTATCGAATACACGGACAGGCATGTTTAAATTCATTTCTAAATCTGTTACTGTCGTATCATCCAGGAAAATATCTTCTTCTGCTTTAAGACACGTACAAGGAATCAAAAGACCGTTACCTTGTGCAATATCTTCTTCTTGCAAAAGGCGGTTGGCAATATCCGTACCCGTCAAAAGGCCTGTAACGGTGATCTTATCACCAAAAAATTCGTTCGTTACGGCAATCAATCGAATCGTGAGATTCGGGATCTGTACTGCATCAAAGAGTGGACGCAATACCTTTTCGCCCGATGTTCCGCAAACGATAAAGAGCGTAGTCGGCTCTTCGTACGAAGCTGATGCGATCTCGTGGATATAGTAATTCCATTCATCAACGAAACTGCGTGACAGTCCGATACCGTTTTCGATCTGTGGATAGCCGTCGTAGATCTCAGCCGTCGGGAATGGTTCACCTGCCATCAAATAAAATTCATCCGAAATATGAACGAACGATTCGCCGAGTTCGGCACGTGCTTTTTCCTGCCAAGCAGTGACCGTTTTAACAACATCTTTTGCCTCGTCGGCAGTAAAGGTTCTGAGGGGATGGCATCTTTCACGATGCTTCGTCAAACCGACAGGGACGATCGCAACGGACAGGATATTATCTCTGAGTTCGTAAAGATCGGTAAGAGTTTTTTCCAGTTCTTCTTTGTCGTTATAATCGGGACAAAGTACGATCTGAACATGAATATCGATCTGATGCGCTGCCAGCTCTTTCAACTGTCTTTTAATATGTACGGCATCGGGATTACGCAGCATTTCACTTCGAAGTTGTCCGTTCGTTGTATGGACAGATACATAAAGCGGAGATAAATGCAAACGATAGATACGTGCATAATCTTCCTCTGTCATGTTCGTTAAAGTGATGAAATTACCGTTCATGAAGGATAAACGATAATCATCATCTTTTACATAGAGGCTTTTACGCATATTCGGTGCCATTTGTTCGATGAAACAAAATGTACAACGATTTTTGCAACGCGAGATACGGTCAAATACTGCACTTTCAAACAGTATCCCCATATCTTCACCATATTCTTTATCAAATTCGATCAGTTCTTGTTCGCCATCTGCTGTTTCGATCAAGAGCTCGATCTCTTCATCGGCTGTGGCAAAGCTAAAATCAATGATATCAGTCAACGGCATATCGTTGACTGCCAAAATCTTATCGCCCGGTTGCAAGCCGATATCATCGGCAACACTGTTCGGTTTTACTTTTGCAACTACACCGTAATATGACATACACTCACCTCTTTATCTACATTCAGTATAAATTCTTTTTTTCCTGCCAAAAGAAACGAAACAAAAGAGAAAGCAACGGAGTTGTCCGTTTACCTCCTCTTTTGCTCTATCATACGCTCTTACAAAGACAAAATTCCTGCCAATTGATGGAGTTTTTTGTTGACTCCGCGTACACTATGGACGGCCGTTTCATAATCTAAGAGAACGATCTCACCCATGTTTGCACCAACAAGACAATTCATGTTGTTTTCGGCAATTGCATCAACAGCTGCGCTGCCCATGCGACTTGCCATAATATTGTCTTTTGCACTCGGAGAGCCACCGCGCTGGATATAGCCGAGTACCGTTACGCTCGCATCGAATTCGGTTTTTTCTTTGATTGCCTTAGCAACATCATAGCCGCTGGCTGCCCCTTCGGCAACAACGATAATACTGTAGCGTTTACCTCGTTTATACGTTTCGCTCAACTTGCGGCATACGCTATCGAGATCAACTTTTTCTTCGGGGAGAAGTATTTTTTCCGCACCGCAAGCAAGACCTGTCATAAGAGCAATATGACCTGCACTTCTGCCCATCACTTCGATGATGGCAACACGACTGTGCGATTCTACCGTATCACGAATCTTATTGACTGCTTCGAGTGCTGTATTGAGTGCTGTATCGAATCCAATCGTATAATCGGTACCTGCCATGTCGTTGTCGATCGTACCAGGGATAACGACTGTATTGATACCCGCTTCCGTCAGTTTTCTGGCACCGGCCATCGAACCGTCACCACCGATGACGACAACGCAGAAAATGCCGTATTCTTTCAGATTACGGAGTGCCTTGTTAAAACCTTCTGTCGTGCGGTAGTCTTTGCTTCGAGCAGTTTTAAGCACAGTACCGCCGCGTTGGATGATACCTGCTACCGATGCACTGTCCATTTTGTGGAATTTGCCTTGAATAAGACCTTCATAGCCGCGTTCTATACCATATACTTCATAACCGTAATAAAGACTTTTACGTACAACGGCACGAATAGCACCGTTCATACCCGGCGCGTCACCACCGCTTGTCAAAATGGCAATTCTTCTCATTGTGAATGCCTCCTTTTATTTTACACCATCAGCAAGAATGCTTGCCAATGTATGATGAATGATGTCTTCTTTGATATCTGAGCGAATCTGTGTTGCTCCGATCCTTGTTAAAAGAACCCAGTTCAATTTTCCACCGATCATTTTTTTATCATGATAAAGTAACTCGTACAACTCTTGTTCGGTACAATTCGATGCTGTGAGTGGCAAATGATATTGTTTGATCTGTTCTTCAATTGCACGAACAGTCATATCGTCGATATAACCACAATCTTTACTGATACGTGCGGCTGCAACCATACCGATCGCAACGGCTTCACCATGATTGTAAAGACGATAGCCTGTATTAGCTTCGATCGCATGAGCTGTTGTATGACCGAAATTCAGTATCATACGAAGCGAAGATTCTTTCTCATCACGTTCAACGACATCTGCTTTGATCTCGCAAGAACGCGTAATAAGATGACGAATAGCATCAGGCTTTAACGATAAGACTTCCTCGCTATGTGATGAAAGATATGTGAACAACGATTGGTCTGCAATTAAACCATATTTGATAACTTCCGCCAAGCCTGTCGACAATTCTCTCGAAGGAAGTGTCGTAAGCGTATCGGTATCGATCAAAACGAATTTAGGCTGATAGAATGCACCGATCAAGTTTTTTCCGAGGGGATGATTGACAGCAACCTTGCCTCCAACACTGGAGTCGACTTGTGCCAACAAACTGGTCGGTATTTGGATAAACGGTACTCCGCGCAGGTATGTTGCCGCAACGAATCCTGCCAAGTCGCCGATCACACCACCACCAAGTGCAATAATGGGCGACTTGCGATCGAGGCCTGCTTCGATACAAGTCGTAAAAAGCTGTTCTGCCGTAGCAAAGGCCTTGCTTTTCTCCCCTGCTTCTATAATTGCCGTATATGGTATAAAGCCTGATTCTTTCAAGCTGTTTATTATCGTATCAAGATAAAGAGGAGCAACATTCGTATCGGAAATGATGAGCGTCTTACGGCTGAACGAAAATATGTTCATATTTTCGCCGATCGTATGCAAAATATTGCTTCCGATATGGATAGAATAGCTTCGTTCGCCAAGCGAAACACGAACTTCGTTCATTTCAGCTCACCTCGTCTTAATAAATAGCCGATAATTCTACGTGTAACGTCATGAAGCTCATTACCGGACGTATCAAGGATCAGATCGGCCACATTATAAAATGGTTTTCTCTCTTCCATCAACTTATGGATAAATTCATCGCGGTCGGGGCGATTGAGAAGCGGTCTGTTTTTCTTACGGCTGACACGCTCAATGATAACTTCAGGAGAAGCCGTCAGCGTAATCAGAATACCGTTTTTTCGAAGTGCATCAACATTCGCTTTTCTGAGAACACTGCCGCCGCCTGTTGAAATGATAGCACCTTCCATGCGACTGACTTCCGCGATCGTATCTTGTTCGATCTTGCGAAATCCTTCTTCACCGCATTCAGCAAAGATTTCGGGAATCTTTTTACCATGATCTTTTTCTATTTTATGGTCGGTATCAATGAACGGTCGTTGCAGACGCTTGCTGAGTATTCTGCCGACACTGCTTTTGCCCGATCCCATAAATCCTAACAATACGATATTCTTCATATTATGCCTGCTTTATTCTATCTTCATAATGTTTGACTGCTGCCAGAAAATCGACCATGCAATCTCCGCCGAATTTTTCAATAACTGCTTCTGTCATAACGATCGCCATCATTGCTTCACCGACGACTGACGCTGCCGAAACAGCGCATACATCGCTTCGTTCGCGACATGCTTTGACTGCTTCGTGCGTATGAACATCGACCGATGAAAGCGGCTGCATCAGCGTAGGAATCGGTTTCATGACAGCTTTGACGATGATATCCTCACCGTTTGTCATACCGCCTTCCAGACCGCCTGCTCGATTGCTCGTGCGGTAATATCCGCGACCTTCTTCGTAGAACAGTTCGTCATGTGCTTGACTACCGGGAAGATTGCCGTACTCGAATCCGACACCGATCTCTACCCCTTTGATTGCTTGGATAGACATCATAGCCGCGGCGATCTTTGCATCGAGTTTGCGATCCCATTGTGTATGACTACCGAGGCCGATCATACTGCCGCGAACGATCACTTCGAATACTCCGCCAAGTGTATCACCTGCTTGTTTTGCTTCGTCGATAGCTTGTTTCATTTTTGCTTCTACTGCTTCGTTTGTGCAGCGCATTTCAGATGTGCGGTAATAATCCCAGTCCGGAGTATCTGTATCTGTCATCTTCACGCCACCAATATTGGTAACATGTGCTGCAAGCGTGATACCGCACGATTCAAGAAACTGTTTACACAGTGCGCCGACAGCAACACGCGCCGCTGTTTCACGTGCACTGGCACGTTCTAAGATATCTCGGATATCGGTACGGTCATATTTCAAAATACCGCTCAGATCGGCATGGCCGGGGCGAGCTGCTGTAACAGGCGTGCCCGCGGGCGCACCACTGACAGACATTCTATCTGTCCAGTTTTCCCAATCTTTGTTTTGGATGCGGAGCGTGATCGGGTCACCCATCGTTTCGCCGAAACGAACTCCCGATAAGATGTCAACACGGTCGGTTTCGATCTTCATGCGACCGCCACGACCGTAACCTTGTTGGCGTTTAGCCAATTCTTCATTTATTTTATCAACATTAACTTTCAGACCTGCCGGTAATCCTTCTACGATTGCTGTCAAACACTGACCGTGAGATTCTCCCGTAGTTAAAAAACGAAACATTTTCATCCACTACTTTCTCTTGAAAATTCATTGCTGGTATAAAAGACTATCTTTTATTATATCTGTTTTTTGGTAGGAATACAATATCAGTCGTTTTTTTGACGAGATGCCCAAAAATTGTCGAAGGCTTCTTCCATACTGGGACGATGCGGTTCTATGCCTGTCCATCGGAAAAAGGATTCTGCCCCCTGTTCGATAAGCATATCTTTGCCATTGATCGTGTGGTGACCGTGTTCTTGTGCTTCGTGCAAAAAACGTGTCATAAGCGGTGTATAGATCAGATCATATACGACAGCATTTTGAGAGACATCTGCCCAGTCGACTTCGGGCATTGCGTTGAGATCAGGTGCCATACCGAGCGGTGTCGTATTGACGAGAAGCGTACATGTGCGAAGGGCTTCTTTCGCCTCCCAATCACCAAATGTATAGACCTTGATATCGCCGTGCGATGCAAAACGTTCGGCAAATGCTAAGCCTTTTTCTACATTGCGTACAAGGATCGTAATATTCTCGATGCCGTTTTTAAGAAGTCCCCAGACGACAGCTCTTGCCGCTCCGCCGGCACCGAGTAAAACAGCTCTTCCGCCTTCAGGGGATGCGCCTGCTTTACGAAGTGATGCGATAAAACCAATTCCGTCTGTATTCGAGCCGATCGCTCTGCCTTCACGTATCGTGATCGTATTGACCGCGCCGATCATACGAGCATCTTCTGCTATCTCATCGAGATGTTCCATGACAGCAACTTTATGCGGAATCGTCACATTGGCACCGCAAAAGTTCCATGCTTTTAACGCAGATACGGCGACACCAAGGTCACTAGGCGCTGTAGGCAGAGGAATATAGACATAATCCATTTGATTTTTTTTAAATGCGGCATTGTGCATCACAGGTGACAGGGAATGTCCCACAGGATAGCCCAAAATACCGACACAATTCGTTTTACCTGTAATCATACTGTATTCTCCTTTATTTCCAAACGAGCCGTTCTAAATAGCGCGAGATCCGTGTCAAACAAAATTCGGTCGCACTGAGTGGCGTAACATATATTGTATTGATCTTTAGAAAACGTGCTCCGAGCATATCAGTAAACAGTTGGTCACCGATCATTACCGTGTTCGAAGCATTTGTTGCAAGAAATCTCATTGCTCGCCGATATCCGAAAGGAAGTGGCTTGAAAGCAGGGGCAATGACATGGATATTCAGTTCGTTTGCGATTCGTTTCGCGCGAGATGTATACGAATTAGAGAGTAGACAGAATGCTATTCCCTTTTC
>JAFSAX010000006.1 GCA_017442105.1 Selenomonadales bacterium
CTCTTACTTTTTGGCTTGCCCCAGCGGTTCGCGACTGACCAATCAGCACCACCTAACGGTGTGCTTCTTGGGTCGCTATCGCATGGGAAGTATTAACCAATCAGCATCGCCCTTCGGACTTGCTTCTTGGATACTTCTCCAATAAGTAACAAAAAAGGCACACGCTGTTGAAGCGGACTCTAGCCTACGCTATAACGGACTGCACCGCTTAGTGGTTCGTGTTTATCCAATCATCTTCGCCCTTATGGGCTTGATTCTTGGAACACTATCACATGGCTCGTATTCACCAATCACCTACGGTTCTTGGATACGAGCGCAAAAAAGCGTGGAACGCAGACGATAGCTTACTACTAAAGGGATAAGGACGTAAAATATATTGATGATTGCGAATGCAATCATCACGTTCTCCATCTCGACTTTGCAAAAGCTGACATTGGCAAATCCATCGCCTTTGAAAAAGGATTTGAGTTGTGGCAGTAGATGATAGTCCTTTTTCAAGAGCGATGCAGTTTCTTTGTAACTTTCTTTGCTGACAAAGAAAGTTAAAGAGAAGGGAGAAGCAGTTTGCTGTGAAAAAGCAGGCTTTGCGATTTCAATACGCACCGAAAAAACTCAAAATCACCCCCCTCCCCTCTTTCATAGCCTATATATAGAAGAGAAAGGAGGGTCCCCTCATGCCACACATCTCTCGCCCTGTCATCTACATCAGCACGACCGGGCGACAGCTATCGCTTGCCGATGGTCAGCGCGTACTGTTCACGTATCCCATTGCGATCGGCAAGGCTATGACGCCGACACCGCTGGGAGATTTTTATATCGTGAGCCGCATCATGTATCCGGGTGGTATCCTCGGTACGCGGTGGCTCGGTCTTAACTACGATGCGTACGGCATCCACGGGACGAACCGCCCCGAGTCGATCGGACAGATGGCATCGAACGGTTGCATTCGCCTCCACAATCATCACGTGGAGGTACTGTTTGACTTAACGCCGTTTGGCACGCCTGTGTATATCCGCAGCTAAGTCGGCTATCCTATCTGCGACCTCTCCCACCTGCTGTCTGCGAGCTTGCCAGAAGCGAAGGATGATATCGCGCTCTCTATCCGTCAGCCACGCAGGCGGTATTTCTGCAATCATCTCCGCGACCTCATCACTTTCAACAGACAGTATCCGCTCCACATACGGCGCAAGCTTTTCCCTCGTCAGATAATGACGGAGAAGCCACCCGAAGGCGCGCCGTTCGTTGACCGTATGCGAAGCACTTCGCCGAAGGAGCGACAATTCCGTCCACCGCCCGCTCCCAAAAAGATGCGAATGGTCTATCGCATAAACGCGATATCCGCGCCCCTCCCGCCTTGCGAGGAAGTTCTTGCGATTGAGCGTACGGTCATCATTATAAAGAAGGTGGTCAAACAACATCGTGCCGACCACCTCATCTTTGTTTACAGCCAAGCGCATCACACACCGACCGACATATTCACATCCTGATAGATACCGACTGCCGAAATGAACGCCCTCATCGGCGCGCACCTTCCGCAAATATCGATTCTTATGTACAAGCGCAGACGGGATACAGACCATCTCACCGCACGGAACACACAGCCCTATGCGCCTTGCAAGACGAAAGCCCAGCCACTCATTGGCAAGCACCTTCGGTCCGACCTTATTTTGCATCAGCTTCACCACATAATGACGCCCGTCTTCCCCAAGCATCAGCCGTGGTGACGTCACCCCGACACCCATCGCGCCCAGATCACACTTTATGAAGATCACGCTCTGCTCACCTCAATACAATCTATGAGGAGAACACACATTTATGCCTTGCAGTCGATCTTACGCCACAGATGATACGCAACACTACCGCCGACAGCCAATATCGTACACATCATCACCACAGCACCGAGCCAGCCGAACATCTGATACGGGATCCCCGTCAGAGATCCCCAGAGGCTCGCACCGATATAGTAGCACAACAGATACAACGACACCGCCTGCGCCTTATCACCGCGGCACACCAATCCGACCCAACTGCACGCCGACGAATGTGCGCCGAAGAACCCAAACGTAAAGACCGCCAAGCCGAGCATCTTCATCAAAAGCGGTGACGGAAGCGTCAGAAGCGTACCGATAAACGCCAAAAGAAAGCTCGCACACAGCACCTTACCGTGACCGCAGATATCGGCCTTCTTGCCCATGTACGCTGATGCGAACGAACCGACCAGATACATCGCATAAACAAAGCCTATCTGCGTCTGCGTAAACGAATACGGCTCCTGTACCAACACATACGGCAAGAAATTGTACATCGCCATGAAGCACCCCATCACGCAAAACGCAACGAAGTATATCTCCACCAGATTCCGATTCTTAAAATTATCGAATATCGACTGCACAAAATGGTTCGGACACTTCTTCGCAGGCGTAAAATTCACCGACTTCGGCAGCGTAAACAGCACCCACAGCGCAAGAACGAACCCGAGCGCACTGATACTCATCAGCCCGATATGCCAATCATACAGATCCGCCACCGCACTCGTCGCCAGTCGCCCAAACAATCCCCCGAGCGAATTCGACCCGATATAGATACCGATGACCATACCGATCGTCCGCGGATCGAACTCCTCATTGATATACGCAATAGCCGCCGCAGGAAATCCCGCAATAAACAGCCCCTGCAGCGCGCGGCACACAAGAATCGTCTCGAATGCACTGCTCATCGACGCCCCGATCATCAAGACAGCCGACCCGATCAGCGACACCACGATCGTCGTCTTGCGCTCCAGCATCCCCGCGATCCCCGCAATAAGAAGAAGCCCGATCGCCATACCGCCCGTCGTCATCGACATCGCGAGTGACGCCGTCGACGGCAAAAGATCGAACGTAGCCGACACATTCGGCAGAAGCGGCTGCATACTGTATGTCAGACCAAAATTCGCCAGACTTCCGAATAATAATGCTACGATCGCCTGATAATACGCACGTGAACCCTGCGCAATATAACTACGTTTCATTGATTTCATCCCTATCTCTTTTATTTATCCGTAACTTTTATTGTACTCCTCTTTGCTTCATTCAGTCAACTGTAAACCCAAAGCCCCGAATCGTTCCCCTTCCACCCCTCCCTTTACTCTGTATTTTCTGACAAATTCATTCGTCCTGTGCACAAACACGTTTTGCACATCACGATTACAGCAACCCGTGCATATTCATTCTGTATTCTGTATGTTTTTTCATGTATTTTGTATTTTTGCGTATTTTCCACTTATAAACTATAAATTTTTACCATTTACATATTGACACAGTTACAGTTTTGGTTCATAATGTGTTTCGTAGATAATACAAATAAGAGATATTGAGTGAAATAGAGGGGGATATTATCATGAGCGCAAAACAATATGTAGAATCCTGCATTGCAGAAGTAGAAAGATTAAATCCGGGTGAAACGGAATTCCATGCGACAGTCAAAGAAGTATTGACATCCATCATTCCGGCACTCGAAAAACATCCTGAATTACAGGCACAGGCACTTCTTGAACGCATCACCGAACCGGAACGCACGATCATGTTCCGCGTACCGTGGGCAGATGACAACAACGTGATCCACGTAAACAAAGGCTACCGCGTACAATTCAACAGCGCGATCGGCCCATACAAAGGCGGTCTTCGCTTCCATCCGAGCGTAAACCTCAGCATCATCAAATTCCTTGGTTTCGAACAGATCTTCAAAAACGCACTCACCACACTTCCGATCGGCGGTGCAAAAGGTGGTTCCAACTTCGACCCGAAAGGCAAATCCGACGGAGAGATCATGCGTTTCTGCCACAGCTTCATGACGGAGCTCTCCCGCCACATCGGTCAGGACACTGACATCCCGGCAGGTGACATCGGCGTAGGCGCACGTGAGATCGGTTACCTCTTCGGCGAATACAAACGTCTCCGCAACGCTTATGAAGCAGGCGTACTCACAGGTAAAGGCCTCGGCTACTGGGGCAGCTTGGCACGTAAAGAAGCTACGGGCTACGGTCTTCTCTACTTCGTTCGCCTCATGCTCGCAGACGCAGGCATGACGATCGAAGGCAAAACGACTGTCATCTCCGGTTCCGGTAACGTAGCAACATACGCGATCGAAAAAGCACAGGAACTCGGCGCACACGTCGTTGCTTGCTCCGACTCCAACGGCTACATCTATGACAAAGACGGTATCGACCTCGCAGTAGTCAAAGAGATCAAAGAAGTAAAACGCGGTCGTATCAAAGAATACATCAATTATCGCCCGAACGCAGAATATCATGAAGGCTGCCGCGGTATCTGGACGATCCCGTGCGACGTTGCTCTCCCGTGCGCAACGCAGTCCGAAATCGACCTCGAATCCGCTAAGATCCTCGTTGCAAACGGCGTAAAAGCTGTCGGCGAAGGCGCTAACATGCCGTCCACGCTCGACGCTATCGCATACTTCATCGACTCCGGCATCATGTTCGCTCCGGCAAAAGCAGCAAACGCAGGCGGCGTAGCAGTATCCGCACTCGAAATGAGCCAGAACTCCATGCGTTATCGCTGGACATTCGAAGAAGTCGATTCCAAACTCGAAAGCATCATGACGGCGATCTACAACGACTCCAAAAAAGCAGCAGAAGACTATGGCTATCCGGGCAACCTCGTAGTAGGCTCCAACATCGTTGGCTTCCTCCGCGTTGCAGAAGCAATGGTAGCACACGGCGTAGTATAATAGACTCCTCTACATACAAAAAAGAAGTCCCTTCAAACGAAGGGGCTTCTTTTTTTGCTGTAATAGCCATAAGAACGTCCTTGCAGGCAAATATTTCTGCTATCGAATGAACACTTAGCGAATGCGAGCCGAAAAGCGAAGCATGAGGTTAGTGAGAATACATGCCCTTGTGGTATAATTATCACAAGAAGTCTTGCTCTGCAAGCCTTCACGCTATCGCGTCCTGTGCTAACGCACAAATGCGATAATTGAACCACTGCACAAAAATGTCCTTGCAAGCAAACATTTTTGCTTGTGGTATAATAAAGATACCAACATTCGGGAGGGAACACTTATGTTATTTCGCTGTATGATGATACTGTTTTTATTGATGATATCCGTGATGCCTGTATGGGCAGAGGAGAAGGATGCTTCTTCTGATTTAATAAACGAATTCCGACAAAAGTATTATCAAAGAGTAAATGAGTCCCCGTTATCTAAGCTTATCGTTACGACAAAAGATTGGCGTGAAAATGATATCTACTATGTTCGCCATACGATCACCAATCCGACCAACGAAAAGATTGAAAAAAAGCTCACTCGTATTCAGGTTTCGTATGATACGCACAATCAGAAAAAAACATATTCTTATCATCAATATGTTGACACGATCTCCGACTTGGTAATTGAGCCAAACGAAACGATCACAGTTACCTTTCCGCTTTCGCTCCCTGCCAATGATCCTATCGACCTAGTAGAACACGAACACACTTTATGGGAATTCACCGATCGATCTTATATCGACATCGTTAACGCTCCGGCCTCTGCTGATTTCCACATCGAACCGGTATTCTCACCAACAGGCGGCTTTGCCATCTCTATTACCAACAATTCCTCCGATACAACGATCACAGAGATGTGCGATATCAACTTATCTGCCTACTTCCGTAAAATATCCGATGGCAAAACAGCTCGTTTCAACTACTGTTCGTCCGATACATTCCCTCTCACGATAAAACCGTATGAAACCATAACCGTTCCGATCTCCAAACAATATTTACCCAATGCCGATGATCTGTCCCTCAATGAATTTTATCTAACAACACGACTAAACGATTCCCTCTACTGTTCTGAAAAAGATCCTTCCGCCCCCCCTCCATCGCATGGTATGTCTTCTTACCGTTTGGTTCCCAAACTGGAATATATCCCGCCTTTCACTTGGACTCAAAATCCACTGAAAGGAACAGGAACTTTCGAGATAGACGGCGATAAGCTGACTTGTTATTTGCAGATAAAGAATCCGAAGGATAAAGCTGTCACATTGGCAAAACCCATGATCAGATCACTGTTTATGTACTATGACAAGAATCATCTTTTACAAGCAAAGCATATCGAATGTATGCTTCCTGACGAAGCATCTTTCGCTCCCAACGAAGAACGCTTCTACACTTTCTCTGTTACACTCCCAACCGATCATTTCGTACAATATCCGTTTATCGAATGGCTATTCCCGTCCTCTCAGAATGGTTCTCCGTATCTTTTAACAGAATCGTACAAACCGCTTTCTCCGAAGGAAAAAACACGTTATACCGATCTTGGTACGGCATCATTCGTGCCTCTCCGCGGTCTGACCGAATCTTTTTATCTTGGTATGGGCTTCCCGACGAACAGAATCATGCTTATATTTTTACTCTATTCAAATTATTGACGATCCTGGATTCTCCTCATTTTTTTGTGGAATAAGGATCAAAGGAAGAAAATCAGATACCCAATCTTCTAATACCAAGGTTGTTAATTCATCCAGAAGCCATTTATGATAGATCGGCAATGTTTCAGCTTCTGCCTCACGTCTTTCACGTCCTTGGGTCACCAAATCATTGATCAATTTCTCCCTCCTATTTTGCACATCCAGTACACATCTCAATGCAGCAACAGCCAAGAGTGCATATCCCAGGCCTGCACCAATTTTAGCTAACCTCGAATCTTGTGGACACATAGCAAGAATAGCGTCTATCGAGCCAAAGAAATCAAGAACAGTTTGATCTAAATCTTTTTTTAACGCGCGTTTTTCAGCTTTTAGAATTTTTTCTATTAAATCCAAATTAGGGGAAAGAAATGCTCCTTCCCCTAGCATAGCAGAACGTTCATATACACTATCGCCTGCGCTATAATTCAATCTTGGCATTGGCGAATTTCTTATCATTTCTTCTGCCTGTTTCCGAAGCTCTTCTTCCTGCTCGGGAGTAGGATGCGCTTTTCTTATTTGTCTATACCGTGCACCATATGGTGACCATATTTCATACAACTCATAGTCTGTAAGGCGCGGATTCTCGGGATTGATTTTTTCTTTTTCTTCCATCTTCTCAAATGCCAAATCCATCATCTGATTATAAAAATTGACCATATTACTGTCTGTTGAATCAAACTCTTGATCCAACAAATTGACTTGTTCCTCATCATGAACAGTCTGAGGATATGCTTCTTTTATCTCTTTATATGTCGTACCATACGGAGACAGCAGTTCATATAATTCCAACTTAGTAGGAAGGCTCATCTTATCTTGCTCTCCGCTATCATCTGTTCTTTCTTCTAATCGGCTTGCTATCTTTCGAATCGCTTGCTTTACATCAAAGGCAGGCTCTTTTTTTATGTCTGTATTCATTTGTAAAAGGTTATTGGGTCTTGCATACAGAGATTCTGTATTTAATTTTTGATTAAACGTGAACGACGGTTGTTCATTACCCTGCCCATATACAAGTGTATCATTCGGTATAATATTATTATATCTTTGTATTTCCGTCTTATTCGGTATGAAAGATTGACCGAGGAAGCTTCTTTCTTGCATACTTTTTTTATGCGCTTCTTCTTGCTGCGTGAGATAATGTAACATATCTCCTCTCGTTTTTCCTCCGGGAATCCCATTGGGGAAACCTTGTGCTTCTGCGATGCGATATTCTTCGTCTAACTTCAGCGAAGCATCCCATCTTGCTTTTTCTTCGGGTGTCAGTTCAAAGAACTCTTGCCATTTTCTTGGCATCGGTTCTCCTGTCATCACGCTGATCGTATGTTGA
>JAFSAX010000007.1 GCA_017442105.1 Selenomonadales bacterium
GTGCAGGTGTCCCGTAATAATTACCATAGACTTCTGCCCATTCAAGAAGACCGTCTTCAGAGATCATCTTCTGAAATTCTTCTTTCGACAAGAACCAATAGTTGACACCATTGACTTCACCTGTACGCGGAGCGCGCGTTGTTGCCGAAATAGAATATCCCAAATTCGGATTTTTTTCCAATAAGCGTTTACAGATCGTTCCCTTACCGGCACCCGATGGCCCCGATACAACGATCAACAAACCTTCTTGCTGCATCTTATTCCCCGCCTTTATTCTCCATCTTCTTCATCGCGACTGATCACGCGATGTGCTACCGTTTCCGGTTGTACTGCCGACAAGATAACGTGATCGCTGTCTGCAATGATAACAGCACGTGTTCTTCTGCCATACGTTGCATCGATCAGCATACCGCGTTCTCTTGCTTCTTGGATAATTCGTTTGATAGGAGCAGATTCCGGACTGACAATCGATATAATACGATTGGCCGATACAATGTTACCAAAACCAATATTGATCAATTTAATTTCCATCTTCAAACCTCGCTTATTCTACGTTTTGAATCTGTTCACGAATTTTTTCAATTTCACTTTTGATTTCTATAACAATGCTTGCAATACCGAAATTATTGACCTTAGAGGCGATCGTATTCGTTTCGCGATTGATCTCTTGGACGATAAAATCGAGCTTGCGTCCGACAGACTCCGTCGACTGAAGCGTTTTATCGAATTGACGAATATGGCTCTTGAGGCGAACCAATTCTTCCGTAATATTGACCTTTTCCGCATAAATAGCAGCTTCTTGCAAAATACGCGCTTCATCAGGTTCTGCGCCGAGATCGGCAAGAACATCGCGCATACGCGCCATCAAACCGTCACGATATGCGCCGAAGACGCTCGGTGTATACGCTTCGATCTGCGCAATATATTCTTCCAAGCGAGCAACACGCATATGTAAGTCGTTTGCCAAGGCTTCGCCTTCTACCTTACGCATCGAAAGCAGATTCTCAAGCGCATTTTTCACTGCGACTTCTAATTTTGCCCACAACGCATCGATATCTTCTTTTTCCTCTTCCATGACAAGTACTTCCGGGAACGAAGCGATACGGTACGGATTTTTTTCAAACGGTGCCCCGATCGATTCAGCTACTTCTTGAATCGCTTGGCTGTATGTGATAGCCAAAGCCGGATTAACACGAACCGTACGTTTCGGCTCTGCATAATCAACACGTGAGATCATAGCTTCGATGTGACCGCGCACTAATTTTCCTGCAATCGTCTGGCGGATCTTGTCTTCCAATCCGTTCAAGCTTTTCGGGAAACGAAGAACAGTATCATGGTAACGGTGATTCACCGATTTGATTTCAACAGTAAACCCATGTTCATTATCTCTGTATTCTCCACGACCAAAACCGGTCATACTTTTTATCACTCGTTTGTCACCTGCCCAAAGTTATTATAATTTAATTTATACAGTATTCGCTTAAAATCTGCAAAATCCTCTTATTTACACGTATAATCTTCTGTTTTCGGGCAAAATATTTAAATGAAATACGACAGGCGCAGTATTCTCTGCCCTGTCGTATCTATTCTTAATATATCTGCGCCAATGCAAAATTAAATTTCTTTTTAGTTCCATCTTTTTTTGCTACATTCAGTACGATCGACTGATTCAACGCCAAGTCTTCTTCATCAAAATAGAAATAGCATTGCGCACAATATTGTCCTTCAGAAACTGTTTCTGCCTTATCGGGTACGATCATCTGATA
>JAFSAX010000008.1 GCA_017442105.1 Selenomonadales bacterium
CCGAAGATTCCCGTGAATGAGTATCTCACGCGCCTCCGTCCGCCCGCTCTGCAATTCCTCGAACAAGGTCCGCATATACGAAGCCGACAGGATCGGCAATCTGGACGTATTCACACCGCAAATTTCTACTTTATTGATCATAGCAATAACCCCCTGCAATCTTCCTACAAAAAGATTATTGCCTTCATTTTCCTGTTTTATACCATTTCTTCAAAAAGATGGCAGGTATGTATCGACCTGCTTTCTTTGTACGCTATCCTATTCCGCCCGCATAAATTCCTTGCGCAATCGACGAATGATACGTTTCTCCAGTCGCGATATGTACGACTGCGAAATCCCGATCTGCTCTGCTACCTCTGTTTGCGTTCGTTCTTCTCCGTCTTTGCCCAAACCGAAGCGCATACGCATGATGAGTTGATCGCGTGGTGACAGCTTCTGCATCGCCTCGCGCAAAAACTTCTTGTCGGCTTCTTCTTCGACCGTACGTGCGATAAGATCGTTCTCTGTCCCGAGCACATCGGATAATAACAGTTCATTGCCGTCCCAATCAATATTGAGCGGTTCATCAAGCGACACCTCACTGCGCAATTTATGATTTTTGCGCAAATACATCAGTATCTCATTCTCGATACAACGCGATGCATACGTTGCCAGCTTTATTTTTTTGAGTGGATCGAACGTATTGACCGCCTTGATAAGCCCGATCGTTCCGATGCTCACCAAGTCTTCGATGCCGATACCCGTGTTCTCGAATTTGCGCGCAATATAGACGACGAGCCTCAAATTGCGCTCGATGAAGATACTCCTCACACTGTTATCGCCCGCCTGCATCCGAAACAGAAGTTCATCCTCCTCTTCACGTTTGAGCGGCGGCGGCAGTACCTCTGCACTGCCGACATAATAAACACCATCACTTTTTATGATACCGAGCCGCATCAACCACCTTTTGACAGCGATATTGAGCTTCGCTTTCCATTCCTTCAGGATACCCACGTTCGTTCCCCCTTCACAGTTTCCCCTTCCGCAAGCAGACGGCTCGGCACGATCGCCTCATATCTACCGTCTGCTGACAGCTTGCTGTCCGTCACAGCAACGATACAATCGTTTGCATGATACCGCACACCGCCCGCTTCTATGAGCACCTCATCGACACGGATACCGACGAGCATATGTCCCGCACCATCTATCGTCTGATACGAAGACAACGACAGCCGTTTCTGCCAAAGTACATCGTCACAGAAAGCAAGATCGCGCACCCACTCACATTCCTTCCGCATATCGAAATAACGAGATGCCTTTCCCAAGAGAGATGGAATAGCATGCTTCTCAACAACGATAACAGGCGTACGACGAATCGGTGATGCCAACAGATTGCCCGTATCAATAAGCCCCTCAAACGTATCTCTTCGCCCTTCGCAAATTGCCGTCACACGCACAAAATAAGGTGCGCGCCCCGCCCGCTCCATCGACCTCCTAAGACAAAAAAACACGACCGATGCTCCGATCAGGATACCACTGCTCACTTCGCTGAACGCAGGCAAGATATGTCCCGTCAGCATGTTCTGTCCGATCGACAGCCAGCCGAGTACAGCCCCACCGATGACAAACGATACGAGATAAAAAACGGCAGTCGCAAACAAAAACGCACGCCACGATCGATAGCCGAATACGATGAATATCAAGAGAAAAGAAACGAATCCTCGGACAAGTATATCCTGCGGTATCAAAGTACCGTCCGCGAGAACATAACAGCCTCCCGCAAACGCACCGAGCCATATTCGCAGCCAAGAAGCACGAATACCGACAGCGACCGATGTCAAAAATAAGATAAGACCGTTGACCACCACATTAAAAAAGAGCAGGATATCCCAATAGATGACCATAGAATCGCCTTCTCTCCGTAGATTCACGTTCTCAGCATATCAAATAAAAAAAGCAAACTTTGTAAATACGAGGCCGAACATAAAAAAATAGCACCCTACATCAGTAGGATGCTATCTTCAAGCAGGTTCACTGCCTATGTTTTATTTTTTTGCTTTCATCCAATCGGGAACTTTGAGATCGGAGTTAGCTTTGTTTCTGTCAAAAGAAGTGATGACCGGTTTTGCAATGTTAGCCGGGTTGTCCGTATCGAAGCCCGTTGCGATGACCGTAACTTTTACAGCGTCTTCAAGCGTATCGTCGATGGACGTACCGAAGATAATGTTTGCTTCCGGATCAGCGATCGATTGAACGACTTCTGCTGCAGCCGTAACTTCGAAGATACCGAGGTTAGCACTGCCCGTGATGTTGAAGAGGATACCACGTGCACCGCTGATGGACGTTTCCATGAGCGGGCTCTTGATTGCCGCTTCAGCAGCTTTTACAGCAGCATCGTCGCCGCTTGCAAGACCGATACCCATGAGTGCAGAACCCGTTTCTTTCATAACGGATTTTACGTCAGCAAAGTCAACGTTGATTTCGCCCGGAACAGCGATAAGGTCGGAGATACCTTGTACACCCTGACGAAGAACATCGTTCGAGATGTTGAACGCATCTTTGAGCGTCGTACGTTTTTCCGATACCTGCAAAAGACGGTCGTTCGGAATAACGATGATCGCGTCAACACATTCTTTCAAGCGAGCGATACCTTCTTCAGCCTGCAATTTTCTTTTTTTACCTTCAAAGGAGAACGGTTTCGTTACGAATGCGACCGTAAGTGCACCCAATTCTTTTGCACAAGAAGCGATGACCGGAGCAGAGCCCGTACCCGTACCGCCGCCCATACCGGCAGTGATGAATACCATGTCTGCGCCTTCGAGCATAGCCATGATCTCTTCACGGCTTTCTTCAGCAGCCTGCTGACCAACTTCCGGGTTTGCACCTGCACCGAGACCTTTCGTCAATTTTTCGCCAAGCTGCAAACGAGTTTCAGCTTCCGTTTTCACGAGAGCCTGTGCATCTGTATTGACAGCGATGAATTCTACACCTTTGAGATCAACTTCGATCATGCGATTGACAGCATTGTTACCTGCGCCGCCTGCACCGACTACTTTAATACTTGCAGGTTGTTCCTGCATAATCATGTTCATGTCCGCCATTAAAAATACCCCCTAAAATTTACGCTCAAAATCGAATCTTCCATTCAAATCGCAACAGCACAAAACACGGCAGACATAGCAAGCTTTCCGCCTTATTTCCTATACTGACTTGTCCAAAGGAAGATACTATTACCACATTGACATATTTATGTATTATTATAGCACAAAGCTTCTCTGTTGTGCAATTACTGATTTTGACTTTCTCATAGGAAAATCGGCCTCGCACCACTTAGCAAAGCCGATTTCCCTTTCACGATATTATTTTGTTGCCAAACGGTTGACCGCACTGATGAGCGCGTGGATCGAAGCAGTCGTGATGTCTGTGTCGATACCTGCCCCCCAGACGATGTCGCCGTCTGTTGCCTGCAAGCTGACATACGCAACAGCCGAACTTGTCTGCTGACCTTGTTCCATCGCGTGTTCCGCATACGTCAGATTGCCGTACCGAATACCAAGATGTTCCTTGATCGCATTACCGACAGCGTCGAAACGACCATTCCCTTTACCTTTGATATTGCATTTTTCTCCATTGACGATAAGCTCAAGCGCAACTTCGATACCGTCTTGTTTTTCAACATGATAATCAACCAGCTCGATCGGAGATTTGATGTTGACATAACGTGTATGGAAGATGTCGCAGATCTCTTCCGGCATCAATTCCTTATGCTGGTGATCGGATACGCTCTTCACGGCATAACCGAAATCTTCTCTCATCTTCGGCGGCATTACGATGCCATAATTCTGTTCCATGAGATAACCGATACCGCCTTTGCCCGACTGGCTGTTGATACGGATAACGTCGCTTTCGTATTCACGTCCGACATCTTTCGGATCGATCGGCAGATACGGTACTGTCCAATGCTGACAATCGACCTCTTCACGCCATTTCATGCCTTTTGCGATAGCGTCCTGGTGCGATCCCGAGAATGCGGCAAAGACGAGCTTGCCTGCATACGGCTGACGTTCATATACGCGCATCTTGTTCATTTTTTCATAGATCTCTACGACCTTCGTCATATCGGAGAAGTCGAGCTTCGGATCGACACCGTGCGAGAAAAGGTTCATCGCGATCGTCACGATATCGGCGTTGCCTGTACGTTCCCCGTTACCAAAGAGTGTACCTTCCACACGGTCGGCACCTGCCAAAAGTCCCATCTCCGTATCGGCTACGGCACAGCCGCGGTCATTGTGCGGATGGAGCGAAACGATGACATTTTCACGATATTTCATATTTGCGCACATATATGCGATCTGGCTTGCATAGACGTGCGGCATCGACATAGATACTGTAGCAGGCAAGTTGATGATGACTTTTTTCTCCGGTGTCGGCTGCCATACATCGAGGACAGCGTTACATACATCGAGTGCAAAGTCGATTTCCGTACCCGTGAAGCTCTCGGGAGAATATTCAAAGAGATATTCACCTTTGGCTTTGGCCGCTTCTTCTTGGAGGAGCTTCGCCCCGGCAACAGCGATCTCAATAATCTCTTCTTTTGACTTGCGGAATACTTGTTCACGCTGTGCGACCGATGTCGAGTTGTACAGATGGACAACGGCTTTTTTGATACCTTTGAGCGCTTCGAATGTCTTACGGATAATATGTTCACGCGCCTGCGTCAAGACCTGCACCGTAACATCGTCGGGAATGAGATCATCTTCGATCAAACGACGTAAAAATTCATATTCCGTTTCCGATGCGGCAGGGAAACCGACTTCGATCTCTTTGAATCCGATCTTGACTAAGAATTGGAAGAACTCCAATTTTTCTTCCAAACTCATCGGAATGATAAGCGACTGATTACCATCACGCAGATCGACACTGCACCAGATCGGAGCTTTCTCTACATACTCTTTCTGTGCCCAGCTCATATCAACGACAGGCGGCATAAAATAACCTCTTTTATATTTCTGATAATTTTTCATTACGCAAACCTCATTTCTGTTTTTCAAAATAAAAAAGTCTTTCATCTCCTAAGAGACGAAAGACTTTACTCTCACGTGTTACCACTCTACTTCGTATTCCGAAGAATACGCACTCTACCGGATACGGACTTATTCAGCCTTATATCCTCCCACGCTAACGGTTGGGCTCCGTCGCCACCTACTTTTTTCATTTCAGCGCGCTACTTCAAGGTGAGTTCCGATTTCTTCGGCAACTGTTTCGCATCGACCAACAGCTTTCTGTTTGCCTCCCAAAATCATACTATTCCTCTGCAACGTATTTATGTGATATCCTTTATGGTTTACATCTTAACACTTTTTCGAAGGGTTTGCAAGTATTTTATTTACCCAAAAAATATCTTCTGATAATGGCAAGGTTCTGGAAAATACGAATACCGAACGCTAAAAGCGCGACCATATAGAGGTCGATGCCCAGTCGCTCGCCAATAAATACGAGCACAGCCGCCAATAGCGCATTCGTGAAGAACCCTGTAATAAATACCGTGTCGTTAAATCTGCCCTCCGTACGGGCACGCAAGCCACCGAACACGGAGTCAAGCGATGCCAAAAGAGCGACTGACATCAATTTGGAATATTCGGCAGGGATACCGTACGGCATCGTCATACCGATGACAAGACCGATGCATAGTCCAAGGATAGGGAGTATCATCGTGCACCCCCCTCTTCCGACTCGATCGCACGTGCATGGTCGAATCTGAACGAGCTTTTGTACGCAGGTACAACGACATTGTCCGACTTGGAGATATTTATCTGAATGCCCCAGAATCGAAGCGTTTCAACGATACCGCCGCGCATCTTGAGTGCATTATCGAGCGTCTTGGGATCACCGATAGCTAGTATCTCATACGGTGGCGTATAGCGCGTATTGTTGACCGAAAGCGTCGGTCCCGCACAGCGGATCTCACTCGTCGCGATCAATCTCTGCCCGTTGACAGAGATGGCTTCCGCACCTGCCGCGCGCAATTCGTTGATAACTTTTAACAGGTCGTCATCATGTATTACATATAAATTCGGATTTTCGCCTGCTTTGGCGATCTTCTGACTGTCATCTATCGTAACGACTACGCCCGGTCCGCGAAGGGCAACGATACCCGCACCCATTTTGATATTCTGAAGTTCTTTGCCGCCGCCCGCTTTTTGACGAAGCTCATGTACTTCTTCCAACAGGCCGTCGCGTTCTTGTTCTATTGCTTTTAATTGTGCCGACAAGTCCTCGATACGCTGATACGTGACGTCGGAACGTATCCCTTGCGTTGCACGGAACTGAACCGCCAACATGATACCCAACACCACACACACCAGCGCAATGGACAGTTGTCCCTTTCTCATTCGCATCATGTGGATCGTTATCTCCTTAATTTCATAACAGGCACAGTATAGTCGAGATGGATCGATTTTACTGCCAATCCGTCTTCGGTTATGGCACCGAGGAACTCATTCGTCAACGGTGCTTTTTCGGCCAGACGACCGATCGGTCCCAAGTCGATATAGATAGAATCGCTCGTATACGCATAAACGCGAGCAGGGTCTTTGATATTGATCTCGGATATCTGTTTGATGATATCATCAGACAAGCCCGACAGATAATCGGTAACTTGCTTAAGCTCTTCTGAGCTGACGACATCTCCGACATACAGATCGGATAACTGACACCCCGTCAAGACAGGGACATCCATACGATTCATACTTCTATGTACAGCAAGGACTGTTCCTTTTTTATCGATCTCCAAAAAGCCATATCCGCCCGCCGCATAAAAAAGCGGTGTACGTTCCGAAACGACCAATCGGATACGATCAGGAAATACGCGCGTCGCTTCCGCATGCTCGATACGAAGATCCTGCATCAATCGGTCGCACGTTCTGTCAAGGCCGATACTCAGTATATTGGCATCTTCGGCGATCCCCGTCATCTCGATGATCTCTTTGTCCGACAGACCTTGGTTGCCTTCCACTTCGATCTCTGCCAAACGGAAATATGACGAGCTGATAAAAATAATGAGCAGAATAAAGCATATCATCGCGCCCAATATCGAACGAAGCACGCCTTTGGGCATTTTGCTTTC
>JAFSAX010000009.1 GCA_017442105.1 Selenomonadales bacterium
CCGCTATGACCATGTACGACTGCCTCCTGTGGCTGTTGTTTTTTATCACCAGTTTCCTTATCGGTATGGCATGTTTCGCTCATAAAAATCATCATATCGACGAAATGCTCTGCCGATACGACCGCGCCGCATCACCCGCAGAAACGCCCGCCCCCACGCCTTGCCAAAACCTCATCGAGCTGACCTTTGCCAAAACAGGTACACTTCTGTCCTCGCAAATGAACCTTGCCGACACGCTCTACGCCTCTTGTGACATGGTAGCCGACATTCTCGGCTGCAGTGCCAGCCTCTTAACACTCACAGAAGATGACAACGACCGTCTGACAGTCGCCTCCTCCTACGGCCTCAATAATCCGCCCGCCGTCCTATCACGCAACGACAGCCTGAGCGGACGCGTCCTCGCCTGCGGTCACGCCCTTATCGAAAACGCTCCGTCTAAACACGAAGACCTGTTCTGCCCACCGCTCGTATTCTCACACGTGACATCTCTCATCAGCGCACCGCTCATCTACGGCGATACCATCCTCGGTACACTTGAGATATACTCCGTCGACGGCAAACAGTTCACCACACGCGATCTGCTCTTACTCTCCGCACTCGCTCGCAATGCAGGCACCGCCATCGAAAACGCCCGCCTCTATGAGATGACCAAACTGCACCTCGAAGAAGAAAAGATCATCTCCGAACTTGCGCAGATCGGAGCGATGACGATAGACCCCGAATCTATCTTGTCAAACTCTGCCGACTGCATCTCTCGCGCCTTGTCTGCCACATGGTGTATCGGCGCACTCACGCACACCGCCTCGGAAACGTATCGGTTCATCAACACAGCCACATCCGACGCGATCACACTCTCTCACTATCCTCAACTCTCTTCAGCCCTCGCACAAGAAGAAGCCACTCTTCTTTCTCATGTCGATGACCTCCCCTTACCCGAATCTCATACCGCCAAACACATTCTCCTGCTCCCACTCAAAAACGACAACGAATCACTTGGATTCTTCCTCTGCGGACTAAATACGCCGACCTTCACGCGTTTTGCATTTACTAAACTGATGACCCGTCAAGTCGCCTTCGGTCTGGAAAAAGCGCATCTTTACAACCAAGTCAAATCCATGGCACTCTCCGACGGTCTTACAGGTCTTGCCAACCGCCGCAACTTCGACATGCTCCTCAAAACAGAACTGCGCCGATCCGCCTCCCTCAAACGCCATCTCAGTTTGATCATGCTCGACCTCGACAACTTCAAACGATACAACGACACCTACGGACATCTCACAGGCGACAAACTGCTTGCCCAAGTCGGCCAGATCCTTCATCACAACATCCGAAGTATCGACCTTGCTGCTCGTTACGGTGGTGAAGAATTCAGCATCATCTTACCCGAATGCAGCACCTCCGATGCCCTCACCATTGCCGAAAAACTACGCACCACCATCGAAACGAGCCACTTCCCTGACAGCCTCGGTACCTTTACCGCCTCCATCACAGCCAGCCTCGGCATCGCCACCTACGACCCCGCCATCACCGCACACGCACCCGACAGCGAAAAGATCATCTCGCTCGCCGACAAAGCACTCTATGAGGCCAAAGAAGCAGGACGCAATCGCATCGTGACCTCCACGAACCTCAATTAGCCCGACGATTTTAACCGTCGGGCTTTTTCTGCAAATAAATCTTTTTTTCCGAAAAGTAATACGCCTAATAATATTTATTTATAACATCATAAATAAGTTGGATTTGGTAATTGACAAATTATCCGTTCAAATCTATAATAAAGATGTTGGATAATGCGTATGTTTTTTGCTGCAACCGACAGCTCGTCATGTTGATTGTACGCACTAAAAAATACGGCTATTCACAAGAAAAGTTACATATTTCTTAGGAGGAGATACCAATGGCTAAACCTGTTAAAATTATGGAAACCGTTTTACGTGATGCTCATCAGTCCTTGTGTGCAACTCGTATGCGTATCGAAGACATGATCCCGATGTTGGAAACTCTCGACAATGCTGGCTTCTGGGCTTTGGAAGCTTGGGGCGGCGCTACGTTCGATAGCTGCCTTCGTTTCTTGAACGAAGATCCGTGGGAAAGACTTAAAACCCTCAAAAAACACTTGCCGAAAACTCCGATCTCGATGCTTCTCAGAGGTCAGAACATCCTCGGTTACAACCACTATGCTGACGACGTTGTAGAAATGTTCGTTAAAAAAATGGTTGAACATGGTATCGGCGTTATCCGCGTATTCGACGCACTCAATGACGTTCGTAACCTTGAAACTGCAATCAAAGCCGGCGTTGCTTCCGGTGCACACGTACAGGGTGTATGCGTATACACGATCAGCCCGTATCATCAGACGCAGGACTACGTTAACCTTGCAAAAGAATTGCAGGCTCGTGGCGTAAACTCCATCTGTATCAAAGACATGTCCGGTATGATCAAACCGTACGTTGCTTACGATCTCGTAAAAGCAATCAAAGCTGAAGTTGACCTTCCGGTTCACCTCCACACTCACTATACTTCCGGTATGGCTGCAATGGCAGAACTCAAAGCTGCTGAAGCTGGCGTAGACATCATCGACTGCGCACTCTCCACGTTCGCTAACGGTACTTCCCAGCCGCCGACGGAATCCATGATCGCTACGTTCGAAGGTACGGAATATGACACTGGTATCGACCGTCAGGCTCTCAAACCGGTTGCTCTCCACTTCGCTAGCGTTAAGAAAAGAATCGCTGAAGAATTCGGCTTGAACACGCACTTCGACACGAACGTTAACGTTCTTGACTTCCAGATCCCGGGCGGTATGCTCTCCAACTTGCGCAAACAGATGTCCGAAATGGGTCTTGAATCCGACGAAGATTATCAGGCACTTCTCGACGAAATGCCGATCGTTCGTGCAGACGCTGGTTACCCGCCGCTCGTAACTCCGACGAGCCAGATCGTTGGTTCCATGGCTGCATTCAACGTAATGATGAAAAAAATGGGTGGCGAACGCTACTCCATGGTTCCGAAAGAATTCAGCGACCTCTGCCGTGGTCTTTATGGCCGTACGCCGCAGCCGGTTAACCCGGAATACAAAGACAAAATCCTCAACGGCAAAGAAGAAATCACTTGCCGTCCGGCAGACAACATTCCGCCGCAATTGGATGAACTCAAAAAACAGTTGGCAGATGCAGGTTATCCGAACGCTTCCATCGAAGACGTTCTCTCCTATGCGATCTTCCCGCAGGTTGCTCTTGAATTCTTCAAAAACAACCGCTAATTGCAAAAGCAAAAG
>JAFSAX010000010.1 GCA_017442105.1 Selenomonadales bacterium
ACGAAGATTGCAAAAAAATCGCACGTGAGAAGGCAGTTCCGCTCAAACGTGTACAAGAATGTGTCAAAGAAGCTGCGATGCAGCAGAAATAAAAGGAGAAACTATCTCGTGAAAGCAGTTATTTTGTTGTCGGGTGGGCTTGATTCGACGGTCTGTATGGCATGTGCCAAAGAAGCAGGCTACGAACTCTATCCGATCAGTTTTGACTATCATCAACGCCACAACATTGAGCTCGAGAGTGCCAAAAAGGTCGCTGCGTTTTATCAAGTGGCAAAACATATTGTAATAGAAACGAATATGAACGTGATCGGAGGCAGTGCGCTTACCGATACATCGATCGATGTACCTGATGGGGATATCAAGAGTGATGAGATACCGGTAACGTATGTACCTGCACGTAATTTGATATTTTTGAGCTATGCGCTCAGTTATGCGGAAGCGATCGGTGCAGAACGTATCTTGATCGGTGTGAATGCGCTCGATTATTCGGGATATCCCGATTGTCGTCCTGCGTTTATCGAGCAGTTCCAACAGGTGGCGAATTATGCGACGAAAGCAGCTGCGGTCGATAAAAAAGAGATATTGATCGAGACACCGCTTTTGAATCTGTCGAAGAAAGAAATCGTTGAACTCGGAACGAAACTCGGTGCACCGCTTCACGTATCGCACAGCTGTTATCGTGGCGGAGAAAAAGCTTGCGGCGTATGCGACAGCTGTCAGCTTCGCTTGAAAGGATTCCGCGAAGCAGGTATCGTCGACCCAGTTCCGTATGAAACGGATGATTGTAAGTAATATGGGAGTGACACGGATTGAAAGATGTACAAAACAGTATTGATAAACGTGGAATAGCGATCCAAAAAGTCGGGATCAGCCGTTTGGCACTTCCGTTTTTGGTTCGACAAAAAGATGGAGGCATGCAGCCCGTTCTGGCAACGATTCAAATGACGGTTGCACTGCCGAAAGAGTGTAAAGGAACGCATATGAGCCGTTTTGTCGAGATACTCAATGCATGGCGGCAAAAACCGATCTCGTCGCATGAGATGAAAGATATTTTGGCAGATGCGATTCTTCGTTTGGAGGCAGACGAAGCACATCTCGACTTGGCGTTTAAATATTTTTTGGAAAAAGAGGCACCTGCCAGCAAGATGAAAGGTCTTGTTGATATTGATTGCCGATTCATAGGAACATTGACGAAAGACGGTGCTTTTGACTTTTTGCTTGAAGTGGCAGTACCGTACACTTCGCTTTGTCCGTGCAGTAAAGAGATTTCTGCGTATGGTGCACACAATCAGCGTGGTACGATGTGCGTAAAAGTGCGCTATGATATGGATAAGATCCTTTGGATCGAAGATATCGTTTCCAATATGGAAGCACAAGCATCCTCTCCTGTATATTCTCTTCTCAAACGTCAAGACGAGAAGGTCGTAACAGAAGAAGCGTACGATAATCCGAAGTTTGTAGAAGATATTTTGCGTGATGTTGTGCTGGTAATGCGTTCGATGGAAGGCGTGCGTTGGTTCGAGGTTACTTGCGAGAACCAAGAGTCGATTCATAACCATAATGCGTATGCCAGCCATGCAGAGTTTGTAGAAGCGTAATTCGTAGTGTTGTATATGCTTACAAGAAGCGTATGTGACTGATTTTAAGTGGAGAGTTTTTGATTATGACGAAGTTTTACAAGCGGTTGTTCGGCTTACTGTTCTTTGTTGTACTAATATCGGTCGGTGTTATTTATTTCACCGTCGATATCAATACCGTCAGGAATCTGACGATGTTTCAGCCATGGGCGATTGGACTTGCTTTTGTATCGCTTGCGATCGGGCTTTTGTTCGACGGGCTGAGGCTTGTGCACATGGTCGGTATTTCGCATGGGAAAATTTCATTAAAGCAAACGATGCCTGTTGTATTCGGTAACTATTTTCTGGCTCTCATCACACCGGGAGCAACGGGCGGTGCGCTGGCGCAACTGCTATTCTTGAGGCGCGCCGGTGTTGCGACAGGTATGGCAACGGTGTTTGTTGTTGTAAGAACTTTGATGTCTATCGTGTTTTTGCTATGTTGTTTGCCAATCATTTTCTACCATGATACGGCTTTATTGACACAGTTGTCAGGGCAAACGATCGTCAGTGCGTTGGTGGGGCTTATCGGGCTTACACTTGTGCTGATATTGGCTGTTCGCATGCCTTGGGTCAGACGACTGTTGAAACGATTCGGATTCCGTATCAGTCGTTCGCGAAGACATATGTTGTTCCAAGTGTACCGCGATGTACGTTCGGCTGTTCGATTATTGCGTTCGGCACCCAAGATGGTATTTGTGATATTCATGGAATCGGGTATCAGCTTGTTGGCGCTCTATGGTGTCGTGCCTGCACTCTTCTTGGGGATGAATGTTGATTTTGACCTGGGAAGTGTCATCGGTCGTATGGTTCTCTTAAACTTGCTGCTCTACTTTGCGCCGACACCGGGCGGGTCTGGTATTGCGGAAGGCGGGTTCGTACTTCTCTTTAATGAATTCTTGCCGAGCGGTATGGTCGGTATCGTGGCTGTTGCGTGGCGTTTCATTGTAGAATATGTTCCGTTTTTCGTTGGTTTTTATTTCACGATAAAAGCGTTTGGCGAAGACTTCATGAGTGCGAAACAAAAAGCGGCAGAAGCGAAGAAAAAAAGTTCGTGATCGTAACGAAAGAAGATATATAGTCGGTATTGCTATGCCATCATCATTCTCCTGCCAATCGGCAGGAGAATCGATATCTATGTGGGAATTTGGTATAAGGGATATAAGTAAAAGGCGAAGGTGATTTCGATGGGAAAGATCGTTTTGGTGACAGGTGGTTCGCGTAGTGGTAAGAGTACATTCGCCGAAAAATATGCTGCTAAATATGGTGAGCGTGTTGCTTACATAGCGACGGCACAGATCTATGATAAAGAAATGAGGTATCGAGTCGATCTTCATCAACAGAGAAGACCGTCTTCGTGGAAAACGTATGAAGCTCCATATGAGGCAGAGAGAGCGATCGGCGATGCATCGAAAGAGCATGATATGATATTGTTTGACTGCGTTACGCTTTATATTACGAATACACTGTTGAAAGACTATCGAGAAGAGAAACTCGCACATCATTATGAAATCGTGACGACCGCGATCGAGCGATTGATCATAAGTGCGAAAGAATCGGATAGTATCGTAATATTTGTCACGAATGAAGTCGGTTCGGGAATCGTGCCGGGCGATGCTCTGTCCAGAGAATATCGTGATCTGGCGGGACTTGCGAATCAGCTCATAGCGTCTGCTGCCGACGAGGTATATCTGGTAACTTGCGGTTTGGCAACAGAGATAAAACGAAATGCAATTATCTTATAAGATTGAGGTTTCTAAATGGAAAAATATATGATCGTGTTGGCAGTGCTCGCCGATCTCATCATTGGTAAAAAGCGTACTAAGGAGTATTCTGCGATGATGACCACCGGTATCGCTGCTGCATTGGGAATAAAACTTTGGGACGAGAGCGAAGAGCCGTCCAAACAACGCAAAAAGGGTGTCGTTCTTGTTTGTGCAACGATCATGCTTTCTTACATATCAGCGATCGTGTTGGCGATCGCGCTGATGATGTTGGGCCCATGGGGATATTTCTTAGGTAGTGTTCTGATCGTGGCGTTTTTGATCATACCGCGTAGTTTATCCGAGGCGGCTTATGAGATCAGAGAAGCACTTTCTGAAGGTAATATCGTTCAGGCGCGCAGATGTACGTTTGAAATCGTCGATTGCGATACAGATATGATGGGACGCGAAGAGTTGGCACGTGCTGTGATCGGTGCAGTTGCTGAGAAATTGGTAACAAAGATCGTTGCTCCGCTTTTTTATTTTTTGTTGGGAGATTTTCCGTTGGCTGTTATGTATTGCGTGGCGAACGGGGCAAGTTCTCTGTTCCCTTGCAAAGATGAAAAGTATGCCGAGTTTGGTTATGCGGCAGCAAAAATGGACGAAGTGCTTAATTATATCCCTGCGCGTATTACGGCAATGTTGGTGGTGATCGCATCGTTTATTCTGCGTTATGATGCGAGCCAAGCTGTTAATATGATTCGTCGTGATGCTGATAAGTATCCGGGACCCAATGGTGGATGTACCGAAGCTGCTATAGCAGGCGCGCTCAACATTCGATTGGGTGGTACAACTTTTTATAAGGGAAAAGAAATTGAACGTGAATATGTCGGAGATGCATCGGAAAAAGTTAGTGAAGAGCATATTGATAAAGCAATACGCCTTCTGTATACGGTGGTAGTTCTCTTCTGTCTGATCGGTGTTGTAATCAAGTTGATGGGAGGCGGCGTTTAATGCAGTCTTTTTTGACAGGCCTGCAATTCCTTTCCAGAATCCGTATTGTGCGTCAAAATGACTGGTCGGATGAGCGGTTTTCGCGAAGTGTACAATATTTTCCGCTTGTCGGTGCATCTGTCGGTGCAGTCATGGCAATCGTATCGTATCTGCTGATATTCGTACTGCCATCTATAGGGTTTACGATTCCCGCAACGGGACTGACAGCTATCCTTTTAGCATTATGGCTGTATCTAGGTGGCGGATTGACGTGTGACGGATTCATGGATACGATGGATGGTGTGTTCTCGGGACGAGATCGCGAGAAGATGCTTGTTATTATGAAAGATAGTCGTGTCGGTGCGAACGGTGTTGTCGGCTTCGTGATGCTGGTCATGCTCAAATGGGCGATGCTGATGTCGATACCGCTTGCAGATATCCCGATGGCTTTTTTCATGGCGGCGATTCTTGGAAAATTGGCCATGGTGATTGCGATCGTTAGATTCCCGTATGCACGTCCCGACGGTATCGGCAAGATGTTTCAACTGTGCGCGAATAGTAGGACTCTGCTTGTTGCGGCAGGTTGTACGGTAATATGCTTATTTCCGTTTGGCGTTGTGTCGCTTATTTGCGGCGTGGGAGCAGTCTGCGGTGCACTTTATTTAGGAAGATATATAACACGTGTACTTGGCGGTTTGACAGGCGATGTGTACGGTGCCGTTAACGAAACGATAGAATTATTGGTTTTGGTTTTGTTGGTGTTTATCACCAATTATCATTAAACCGGGTATGATACAAAGTGGTATGTCAGCTGTGTTTTTGCACATAGTGATACGATACTATGATAAAATATAAAATCGACAGAATGATCAAAACGAGCAGTAGGTGAGATAATATGACTCGAATTATTTATGTAAGACACGGGGAAACGGACTGGAATGTAGCGCATCGCTATCAAGGCCAGACTGATATTCCCTTGAATGATAAAGGGAAATATCAAGCAGAATTGGTAGCCGAGCGATTGGCAGGCGAAAAGATCGCGGCTATCTATGCGAGTGACCTGACGCGTGCGATCTATACGGCAGAGGCGATCGCGAAGAAACATCAGCTTAATGTGATCCCGATGGCAGAGTTTCGCGAGATATCGTTCGGTGAGTGGGAAGGTTCGTCATTTTCCAGTCTTGATATCGGTTCGCGCGGACAGATCGACAAGATATTTACCGATCCTGCCAATATCGAAGTGCCCGGCGGGGAGAATTTTCAGCAGGTACAGGCAAGAGCTGTACGCGGTATCGAAAAATTGATCGCTAAGCATCCTGACGAAACGGTCGTTGTCGTTTCGCACGGTGCGGCGATCCGAACGATCTTGTGTCATGCGCTTGGTATGTCGCTTGCGAATGTATGGTCGATCCGACAAGACAATACGGCAGTCAATCAGATCGCGTATTATACCTCGAAAGGCGCGCGTGCGTCTATGATCGTAGAGCTGGTAAATGATGCAGGTCATTTACGGGGCTAAGAGGAGTATTGGAACATGAAACAGTTTTGCATAGTACCGACCAACTGTGAGCATTTTTGGTCGTTCGTAAAAGAGCTGTTACTCGATGAACATGATAAAGCTGTTCTTCAACAAGCAACGATACAAGAGGTCAAAATAGATCCGCAGACGAATTCTTGGGAGATATATTTTCAAGCATCGGATGTTGTTTCGGAAAAGACGCTTCGCATTACAGCGGAAGCGCTTTGTGAAAATTGCGGACTGACGGGGGTATCGTTTCATCAAGCGGAGCTTGATATGCGTTCGTATTTGGAGCAGAATTGGGACAGTTTTGCACAGGCGATCGCGGGCGGAAACCCCATTTTGAGAAGGTCGCTTGTGCAGGCGCAATATACACTTGATGAGAGCAAGCTGTCGATCG
>JAFSAX010000011.1 GCA_017442105.1 Selenomonadales bacterium
ACCATCGTGTCCGAAGCTTCTTTTTTAAGATGTATCAAATATTCGATATTACCTTCCGGTCCTTTTACAGGCGAATACGTCAACCCGCACGGATGGAATTGAAGTTCCTGTGATAACTGATAGACCTTCACGATGACTTCTCGATGTACGGCAGGATCGCGCACAACACCTTTTTTACCGACTTTTTCACGACCTGCTTCAAACTGCGGTTTGATGAGCGCGACAAGTTCGCCATCTTCTTTCAGAAGCGTCGCTGCAACAGGCAATACTTTATCAAGCGAGATAAACGCGACGTCGATCGAAATAAAATCAACGGCCTGTCCGATATCTTCAAGCGTTACATTGCGGATATTCGTTCGCTCCATATTGACGACACGCTCATCTGTACGAAGCGACCAAGCAAGCTGACCGTATCCGACATCGACTGCGAATACTTTTACAGCACCGTTTTGCAGACCGCAATCAGTAAATCCGCCCGTCGAAGCACCGATATCCATCATCACTTTCCCGTCAAGCGTAATAGGGAATGTTTCCATTGCTTTTTCGAGCTTCAAGCCACCGCGACTGACATATTTCATGCCACCGTCGACACGGATAACGGCATCTTCTTTGACCATCGTTCCTGCCTTATCGGCTTTTTGATTATTGATATATACATTGCCTGCCATAATAAGCGCACGCGCCTTTTCACGACTCTCTACCATGCCTTGTTTGACAAGCAACACATCCAATCGTTCTTTTGCCATAATTTATTGTACTCCATTTTTTCTAAAAACAGCTCTGTCTGACGTGCGATCCCCGCTTCATCAAGTGCCAAGTCACGCAAAAGAAGCGCACGCGCACCATGCTCGATAAATCGGTCGGGAACACCAAGACGCAAGACCTTCACACCATGAAGACCTGCTTCGTTCAAAAGTTCCATGACTGCCGATCCGACACCGCCGTGAAGCGCATTTTCTTCCACCGTCACAATACAGCGGTATTGCATTGCTGTCTTTAAGATCAATTCTTTATCGAGCGGCTTTGCAAAACGCAGGTTGATAACGCCTGCTTTGATATTCTGCCCGCTAAGGATATCTGCCGCCAACTCACAATTATGTACCATCGTACCGAGCGCAAGGAATGCAACATCACTGCCCTCACGTACGACTTCACCTTTGCCTATCGGTAATACCGACGGTTCTGTATCTATCTCGACACCAAGCCCGCTGCCGCGCGGATATCTGAGTGCTACCGGGTGTGGATATGATACCGCAGAAGCCAGCATTTGACGAAGCTCATTTTCATCTTTCGGCGCCATAATGACGATATTCGGGATCAAGCGCAAGTAGCTGATATCGAATACACCATGATGAGTAGGCCCATCTTCACCGACAAGCCCCGCACGGTCGATCGCAAATACGACAGGCAGATCTTGCAGACAAACATCATGCAATATCTGATCGTATGCACGCTGTGCAAATGTCGAATAAAGTGCCACAACAGGTTTCTTGCCTGCCATCGCAAGGCCTGCCGCAAGTGTCGCGGCATGCTGTTCGGCAATACCTACATCAAAAAACTGTTTCGGGAATCGTTGAGAAAATTTTTTCAGGCCTGTCCCTTCGGGCATCGCCGCCGTGATACCGATGATATCAGAATCTTTTTCAGCAAGTGCGATAAGGGCATCACTGAACATCGAAGTATAGCTCGGAGCCGACGGTTTTTTATGCACTTTTCCCGTTTCCACACAGAACGGCCCCACACCGTGAAACAAATCTGCATGTTCTTCGGCAGGTTTGTAACCTTTGCCTTTTTTCGTCAAAACATGGACAAGAACAGGACCTTCTCTGTGCTTCGCTTTCGTCAGCATCTCGGTAAGAAGCTCAATATTATGCCCGTCGATCGGTCCATAATAATGAAATCCCAATTCTTCAAAAACCATGCCGGGCGGTACCAGAAGATAGCTCAAACCGTCTTTCATCTTCTTGACCGTTTTGAACGCCTTATCTCCGACAGCAGGAATCTGCTTCAAGAATGTTTCTGCATCTTGTTTTATCTTATTATACGAGGATGCCACACGTGCTTTGGACAAATATTCCGAAAGCGCACCGACATTTTTGGCGATGGACATCTCGTTATCATTCAAAATCACGATCATATGTGCGTCTGTATCACCTGCATGATTGAGTGCTTCGAACGCTTGTCCGCCTGTCATCGAGCCGTCGCCGATAACAGCCAAAACTTGATGATCTTCGCCGTTCATATCACGCGCAAGTGCCATACCGAGTGCCGCAGAGATAGAAGTACTCGAATGTCCCGTACCAAACGAATCGTGCTCACTTTCTCTGATCTTCGGAAATCCGCTGATACCGTCTTTCGTACGAAGTGTATGAAAGCGATCTCTGCGCCCTGTCACGATCTTATGCACATACGATTGATGGCCTACATCGAATACGATCTTATCTTTCGGTGTATCGAACACACGATGAATCGCAAGCGTAAGCTCTACAACGCCCAAGTTCGGCGCAAGGTGACCACCTGTATGTGATACCGTTTCGATCAATAATTCTCTGATCTCGGCGGCAAGTTTTTTTACGTCTTTCAGTGACATATTTTTTATCTGATTCGGCGACACGAGCGTGTCTAAAAGTCTAGTCAACCGAACACCTTCTTTCTTACAAAAACCCTACCTTATATTATAGCATAAAAATACACCAATTTTGAGAATTTTATTGAATTCTTTCATCGTTATGCCAAGTTATATGCAATCAAAAAACCAAGCACCGCACCCGCCAATACTTCCAGCGGTGTATGTCCGAGAAGCTCTTTCAATTCACGTTCTACCAAAATATGCTCTGACCGTAGTTGCTTCAGCAAGCGATTCAGAACACGTGCCTGCTGTCCCGCCGCCTGCCGAACACCTGCGGCATCGTACATAACGATACTGGCCAAGATAAACGAAAGTGCAAATGTCGACGATGCCAGACCTTCCGTCATCGCCGCAGCTGTTGCCATCGCAACGACGAACGACGTATGAGAGCTGGGCATTCCGCCCGAACCAAACAGTCGTTCCAGATCTAATTCTTTTGTCTTACGATATGCTAAGACCGTTTTGATGATCTGCGCCGCCGCCCATGCAAGAACGGCACTGACAAGGATATGATTAGAGAGCAATGCCTTCACAGCACTTTCCACGTTAAGCACCTCAGCTTTCGCGTTTTAACAAATATTCTACCAAGTCTTTGAGTACCGCACCGCGCTTTCCAAACATCGCGAGTGCATCGACAGCATCAGCGACCGTTTCTTTAGCCATTTGCTGTGCGATTTCGACCGAATGAAGCGTCACGTATGTCGATTTATTATTTTTCAGATCACTGCCGACAGGTTTGCCGATTGCTTCTGCCGTGCCAATGACATCAAGGATATCATCTGTGATCTGAAATGCCAGACCGAATTTTTCTGCATAGAGAGTAAGCGCTTCAATCTCTTTCTCCGATGCACCACCTAGAATAGCCCCTGCACGAACAGCCGCACGGAAAAGTGCTCCTGTTTTTGCACGATGCATCTGTTGAAGCGTATCAAAAGATACGGCTTTGCCTTCCGATTCCATATCGATAACTTGTCCGCCGACCATACCTTCGGGGCCTGCCGCCGATGCGATCTCTTTTACTACTTTGAGAAGTGTCTTCGGGTCAACCCCTTCTTGAGAAAGCATCGTTTCAAATGCATACGTCAAGAGAGAGTCCCCAGCCAAAACGGCAATTCCTTCTCCGTACACTTTGTGATTCGTCAACTTACCGCGACGATAATCATCATTGTCCATCGCAGGCAGATCATCATGGATCAACGAATACGTGTGGATCATCTCCAGACCGCACGCAACATTAAGGAACTTGTTGCCGTCCGCACCGACTGCATCGGCCGCCGCCAATAGAAGTACGGGGCGAAGTCTTTTACCACCTGCGAACAGACTGTATCGCATCGAATCAAAGATCGTAGGCGCGATCTCCCCTTCGATCGTCATAGCATTACGAAGTGCTTCATCAATAAGCGGTAATTTGGCTTTGCAATAGGCTTTAAACATGGCTTTCTTCCTCCAATACGAGCGGCATCTCAACGATCTTATCTTGTTCTTTCTGCAACACTTTATCCATTGCAGCTTCCGCTTTTTGTAGTCTGTCTTGACAGATTTCTACATATTCCATACCATCTTCAAATGTCTTCAGCAGTTCCGCCAACGGCAGATCACCGCTTTCGAGCGTACTTGCCGCTTCTTCCAAGCGAAGAAGCGCATCTTCAAACGACATTTTATTTTTCTCTGTTTTTCTCATGTTGTATCTCCCTTTCAACTACCTTGAGCGATAATCTTCCATCTTCCAACTTCGCATAAATAGTCTGCCCGTCTTCCACCTGGGCGACTTGACGCACAAGATTTCCTTCCGTATCGGTCAGCATACTGTACCCTCTTCGAACGGCATCTTCGGGATCGAGCATCCGAAGCCTCTTCTCTGCAAGAACGAACCGATGCCGTTTCTCGGTCAATGCTTTTTCCGCCCGCTTAACGATCTGCTCCCGCAAAAAATCGACCGTCTGTCCTTTCCGCTCGACGGATACAGCAAGTCGCTTCATCATCTTCTCTGCCGAATATTGACGATATGAAGTTTCTTTCTCGCGCAAAGATCGTCTTACAGCCTGCAGCATACGATTCTGCTGTGCCATGATCTGCATCTGCCATTCAGCATGATCTAATACGGTAAGCTCTGCCGCATGAGACGGTGTCGCCGCACGCATATCTGCCGCAAAATCCGTCAACGTGAAGTCTGTTTCATGTCCGACTGCCGACACGATCGGAATATTAGACGATGCCACAGCACGTACTGTCAACTCTTCGTTGAACGGCCAAAGGTCTTCCATCGAACCGCCACCGCGACCGACAATGAGCACATCGACAGGATACTCTTCATTAAACATACGGATCGCTTCCGCGATCTGACCTGACGCCTTATCGCCTTGCACCTGTACAGGACATAAGATAAACTCTGCATTCGGATTGCGACGTTTCCCGACTTTTAAAATATCTCGCAAAACAGCTCCCGTCGCCGAAGTAACGATACCGATCTTTTTGGCAAGTAGCGGAAGCCTCTTTTTGCGCACCGTATCAAAAAGCCCCTCTGCTTCCAATTTCGCCTTCAGTTGCTC
>JAFSAX010000012.1 GCA_017442105.1 Selenomonadales bacterium
CCTTGCGCCATGCTCACCGTCGAGCGCGTCGCCGTATCGGCCGAATCACCGCTGACGATCATCGTGCTTGCCATCGCCGATGCCCCTGCGCTCGTCCCTGCGACGATCGTACCGCCGTGAAAGGCACGCAGGATACTGCGGTCAGCCTCGCTCCCGCCCAAGATACTCGTCAGCCTCAGCTGATCGCCGCCCGTTAAAAATATCCCGCTGGAATGACAGATCGCACGCGATACCTCTTCCGATGATGCCTCCTCTCTCGTATCGGCGAACAGCACGCGCACCTCGCCCGCACCGAGTTTTTCGAAGATCGCGCGATACTCCTCGCCCACCTCTTTCGGAAGCTCCGTCGCCGTCGTCAATATCACGATACGCGCATCCTCTCCGCCCGCAAGCTCCACGAACGCACGCAAGATAGGGCACTCGCCCTCTTTTTCCTCATTTCCGCCGATCACCAACAGACTGCCCGACTCTCGACTGCTCATGATTCTTCCTCCGTTCCTTGATTGATCGCTACGATGTTATCGTGTCCATTCTCCTTTTGGTTTTATACATTTTTCAAAAAAACTGTTGACGGACGCGCAACTTCATAGTATTCTGTTACCATACTGAATAAGAAAATGCGATGACTGAGAAATAGTAAGCCAAAGGGCGCAGTACAGAGAAACGGCGGGTGGTGCAAGCCGTAGTGAAGAGTTTGGTCGAATGGGCTCAGGAGTGGATGCTGAACCGTATATCGGTAGGTGATCTCGGCTGTCTGCCGTTATCAGACTAGGTTATCGACGCAAATGCGTCCGTAGCTGAATTGAGCGGATCGTTTTTACGATCACATGAGGTGGTACCGCGGTTATGATCGTCCTCTGTTTGCAGATGCAAACAGGGGATTTTTTTATCAGTAAAATAAACAGTACATCAGGGGGATTTTAATCATGCTTATGAACAACAATGGATTTTTTGGTGAATTCGGTGGTCGCTTCGTTCCCGAGATGCTCGAAGCACCGCTCAAAGAACTCGAAACTTGCTTCTATCAATATATCAACGACGAAGAGTTCCACAAAGAGCTTCGTTACTACTTCAAACAGTACGTCGGCCGTCAGACGCCGCTCTACTTCGCACCGCGCCTTACCGAAGCATGCGGCGGCGCACAGATCTATTTGAAACGCGAAGACCTCAACCACACGGGCGCACACAAGATCAACAACGCACTCGGTCAGGTGCTTCTTGCCAAACGCATGGGCAAAAAACGCATCATCGCCGAAACGGGCGCAGGTCAGCACGGTGTTGCGGCGGCAACGGTAGCGGCACTGTTTGGTATGGAATGTATCGTCTACATGGGCGAAGTCGATATCAAACGTCAGGCACTCAACGTATTCCGCATGAATCTTCTCGGTGCGAAAGTCGTTGCCGTAACGGAAGGCGCAAAAACGCTTGCCGAAGCAGTTGACGCGGCACTTCTCGACTACGCACAAAATTACAAAGACACGTTCTATCTCCTCGGCTCGGCAGTCGGCCCGCATCCGTACCCGACGATGGTACGCGAATTCCAGAGCATCATCGGCGAAGAAGCACGCGCACAGATGATCGAGCAGACGGGCAAGCTCCCCGACTACGTTCTCGCACCGATCGGCGGCGGTTCCAACGCCATCGGCCTGTTCCACCCGTTCGTAAATGACAAAGAAGTCAATATCGTCGGCATCGAACCGGGCGGCCGCGGACTTGATACGCCCGACCATGCGGCAAGCATCAGCAAAGGCACCATCGGCACGATCCACGGATTCAAATGCTACACGCTCCAAGACGAACAAGGAGGCATCCTCCCCGTTCACTCCATCGCCGCAGGCCTTGACTATCCCGGCGTAGGCCCCGAACACAGCTTCTATGCACAGAGCGGTCGTGCACAGTACGTTGCCATCACCGACGAAGAAGCAATGAACGCCTTCTTCGAACTTTCCAAACTTGAAGGCATCATCCCTGCTATCGAAAGCTCCCATGCGGTCGCATACGCAATGAAGCTCGCTAAAACGCTCCCGTCCGACAAGACTATCATCGTCAACCTCTCCGGCCGCGGTGACAAAGACATCGGCCAGATCATCGACATGCTCAAAAACGGCGACATCAAAGGACATGATATCCACATGGATATGATCGAGGACTAAGGAACGCTGTATCAAAAAAAGATAAGAAGAAAAGGGTAAGAAACAGAAACGTTTCTTACCCTTTTTGTATGTACTGATAATTCTTGCAGTACGTATTGACGGTTCGCGACTAATCAATCACTTTCGATTCTTGGACGTGACCGCAAAATCGCAAAGTCATCTTTTTTAAAAATGGAAAACTCTTTCCTCTACTCTTACTTTTTGGCTTGCCCCAGCGGTTCGCGACTGACCAATCAGCACCACCTAACGGTGTGCTTCTTGGGTCGCTATCGCATGGGAAGTATTAACCAATCAGCATCGCCCTTCGGACTTGCTTCTTGGATACTTCTCCA
>JAFSAX010000013.1 GCA_017442105.1 Selenomonadales bacterium
AAAGGAACAACAGCATGGAAAAAATGATACAGTTGCAGCGCAAGATTGCGCCCGAATTGGTCGAGCAGATCGAAGACCGCTACAACATATTGAAACATATCCAGCACGCACAGCCGATCGGAAGGAGAGCGCTGTCGGCTCTTCTGAAGCTCAGCGAGCGCGTTGTTCGTTCGGATGTGGAGTTTTTAAAAGATGCAGGGCTTATCGACTTTTCTGCCGTCGGTATGCGTATCACAAAAGACGGTCAGAGGATGCTTACCGAGCTTGCCGACTATGTCGGTGCGCTTCACGGGCTGGCAGTCCTTGAAGAGTCGCTCGAAGGGTCGCTCGGACTCAGTCGCGTCGTCGTCGTGCCGGGTGACAGCGAAAAAGACCCTGCCGTATTCTCGGAGCTTGGACGCACAGCGGCGCGCATATTAACCGAATCGCTCGAGGATAATATGATCGTAGCTGTCAGCGGTGGTTCGACGATGGCAGACCTTGCCGGCAAAGTCAACCAGTCGTTTTCGGGTATCACCGTAGTACCGTCACGCGGCGGCCTTGGTGAGCAGGTGCAGTATCAGGCGAATCTTGTCGCGGCAGTTCTTGCGGCAAAGCTTGGTGGGACATATCGCCTACTCCACGTAGCCGATAACCTAAGCGACGAAGCGCTCGAAGCAGTCCTTGCCAGCGACCAGTCAACGATGGCTGTCGTCAATTTGATGAAACGTGCCGATATCCTCGTACACGGTATCGGACGTGCCGACACGATGGCGCGGAGGCGAGAGCTTCCCCAAAACGTCATCGATCACATCACGACAGAATGTGTCGGCGAAACGCTCGGCCATTATTTCAACATGGACGGCGAATGTAAGTACGTCACCAACAGCGTAGGGTTACGACTGAACGATCTCGAACAGATCGGCAAGGTCATCGCAGTGGCGGGCGGCAAAGCCAAAGCCGAAGCGATCCTTTCCGTCGTTCGCGCGCGCAGACAGGATATCCTGATCCTCGATGAAGCCGCGGCACAGACGATTCAGTCTATCATATAACTCTTACAAGCATTATCAACACAATCAAATTTTATTTATAGGGGGAGTTTCCAATGGCAACTAAAATTGGTATCAATGGTTTTGGCCGTATCGGCCGCAACGTATTCCGCGCATCCTTGGCGAAAGCAGACATCGAGATCGTAGCGATCAACGATCTTACGGACGCTAAAACGCTTGCGCACCTTCTCAAATATGACTCTGTACATGGCATTTTCGATGCTGAAGTAAAAGCAGGCGAAAACTGCATCTACGTAAACGGCAAAGAGATCAAAGTTATCGCTGAAATGGACCCGGCAAAATTGCCGTGGGGCGAACTCGGCGTAGACATCGTTGTTGAATCGACGGGTCGTTTCACGCAGAGAGACAAAGCAGCCGCTCATCTCGCAGCAGGCGCGAAAAAAGTTATCATCTCCGCTCCGGCGAAAGAAGAAGACATCACGATCGTAATGGGCGTTAACCATGACAAATATGATGCGGCTAACCACCACGTTATCTCCAACGCATCCTGCACGACGAACTGCCTTGCTCCGTTCGCAAAAGTCCTCAACGACAACTTCGGTATCAAACGCGGTTTGATGACGACGGTTCACGCTTACACGAATGACCAGAGAATCCTCGACCTCCCGCACAAAGACCTCCGTCGTGCGCGCGCAGCAGGTCAGTCCATCATCCCGACGACGACGGGCGCAGCTCGTGCCGTAGCACTCGTTCTTCCGGAACTCAAAGGCAAACTCAACGGTTTCGCAATGCGCGTTCCGACGCCGAACGTATCGGTAGTAGACCTCGTAGCAGAGCTCGAAAAACCGGCAACGGCTGAAGAAATCAATGCAAAACTCAAAGAAGCTGCTGAAGGCGAACTCAAAGGTGTACTCGGTTACACGGATGAACCGCTCGTATCGAAAGATTTCTGCGGCAATGCAAATTCCTCCATCGTTGATGGTCTTTCCACGATGGTCATCGAAGACAACATGGTCAAAGTTGTATCCTGGTACGACAACGAATGGGGTTACTCCAACCGCGTTCTCGACCTTGCTTCCTACATCGCTTCCAAAGGTCTGTAATTCTCAGCACAACAATATAAATGAATAAAGTAAAAAAGGGTCACTTTTCGAGGTGGCCCTTTTTGGAGGTATATGAAACGATGAATAAACAAACGATTCAAGACGTTAATGTACAGGGCAAAAAAGTATTCGTTCGCGTTGACTTCAACGTACCGATGAAAGACGGTGTCATCACGAACGATACGCGCGTTCGTGCAACACTTCCGACGCTCAACTATCTCTTAGATCAGGGCGCGGCAGTGATCCTCGGCAGCCATCTCGGCAGACCGAAAGGACAGCGTGTGCCCGAGTTCACGCTCGCCCCTGTTGCTGTGCGCCTCGGTGAGCTTCTCGGCCGCGAAGTCAAACTCGCTCCCGACTGCGTAGGTGAAGAAGTAAGCAAAATGGCAGCCGAACTTAAAGGCGGCGAAGTCCTTCTTCTCGAAAACCTTCGTTACCACAAAGAAGAAGAAAAAAATGATCCCGAATTCGCAAAAGCACTCGCATCGCTCGCTGATGTGGCAGTCAACGATGCGTTCGGTGTATCGCACCGTGCACATGCTTCCGTAGAAGGCATCACGAAATTCATCCCGGCGGTAGCAGGCTACCTCATGGAAAAAGAAATTAAATTCGTCGGTCAGGCAGTAGCAGACCCGGTTCGTCCGTTCGTAGCGATCATCGGCGGTGCCAAAGTATCCGATAAGATCGGTGTTATCGACAATCTCTTGACGAAAGTCGACACGCTCATCATCGGCGGCGGTATGGCTAACACGTTCGTAGCGGCACAGGGCTACTCGGTCGGTAAATCGCTTCTCGAAGAAGACAAGCTCGACCTTGCTCGTCAGCTCATCGCAAAAGCAAAAGAAACGGGCGTCAATCTTCTTCTTCCGACGGATATGGTCGTAGCAGACCGTTTCGCTCCCGATGCAGACCACAAAAACGTAGCGATCGACGAGATCCCTGCAGACTGGATGGCACTCGATATCGGTGAAGAAACAGCTAAGGCTTATGCGGCATCGCTCGCTGATGCGAAAACAGTCGTATGGAACGGTCCGATGGGCGTATTTGAAATGGACGCTTTCGCACACGGTACGACGGCTGTTGCCAAAGCAGTAGCGGCATCTGATGCAACGAGCGTAGTAGGCGGCGGCGACTCCATTTCCGCACTCCAGAAAACAGGTCTTTCCGACCAGATCACGCACATCTCCACGGGCGGCGGTGCGTCCCTCGAGTTCCTCGAAGGCAAAGTGCTCCCGGGTATCGCGGCACTTGCCGATAAATAAGAAATTTTGACTGAAAGAACAGGAGGAACTCATTATTATGCGTACACCTATCATTGCAGGCAACTGGAAAATGAATAACACGACGGCAGCAGGCAAAGCGCTCGTCAAAGACCTTGCAGCACTCGTTGCTGACGTAAAAGATCGTCAGATCGTCGTTTGCGTACCGTTCACGATCCTCGGTGCGATCGGCGAAGCTGTCAAAGGCACGAACATCGCTCTCGGTGCACAGAATCTTCACTGGGAAAAAAGCGGTGCTTACACGGGCGAGATCTCCGCTGACATGCTCCTCGACATGGGCGTAGAATATGTCCTTATCGGCCACAGCGAACGTCGTCAGTATTTCGCTGAAACGGACGAAACGGTCAACAAAAAAGTCCTCACGGCATTTGCGAACGGCATTACGCCGATCCTCTGCGTAGGCGAAACGCTCGAAGAACGTGAAGGCGGCATCATGCCTCAGGTCATCAGCACGCAGGTAGAAAAAGCACTCGTAGGTCTTACGGGCGAACAGATCAAACAGCTCGTTATCGCATACGAACCTGTATGGGCGATCGGTACGGGCCGTACGGCAACTGCCGATCAGGCAAACGAAGTCTGCGCGCTTATCAGAAATAAAGTAGCAGAACTCTTCTGCGAAGAATGTGCAAACGAAATGCGTATCCAGTATGGCGGCAGCGTCAAAGCCGATAACGCGGCTGAGATCATGGGCAAAAGCGACATCGACGGCGCGCTCGTCGGCGGTGCTGCACTCAAAGCGGATAGCTTCAGCCAGATCGTAAAATACTAATACAGGTGAAGAACATGACGAAACCGAATGCGCCTATCGCGCTTCTTATTCTCGATGGCTGGGGCTTTGGTCGTGAAGGCGATGCTTCCGATGCCATCAGCGCGGCAAACACACCGTGTATGGATGCGCTTTTTAAAGAGTATCCGAATACTCGTCTTTCTGCTTCGGGCGAGGCGGTCGGTCTTCCCGACGGACAGATGGGCAACTCCGAAGTCGGCCATCTTAACATCGGCGCAGGCCGTATCGTATATCAAGAATTGACACGCATTACGAAAGCCATCAAAGACGGCGACTTTTTCACCAATCCCGTCCTTTTGGCGGCTGCCGATCATGCGAAGAAAAACGGCAGTGCGCTCCACCTGATGGGACTTCTCTCGGACGGTGGCGTACACAGCCACAACACGCATCTCTACGCACTTCTCGCTTTTGCGAAACAGCAGGGCATCGACCGCGTATATGTACACGCGTTCCTTGACGGTCGTGACGTACCGCCGTCGTCTGCCGCCGTGTTCGCAGAAGAACTTGAAGCAAAAATGGCAGAGATCGGCGTAGGTAAGATCGCGACGATCGCAGGTCGTTACTACGCGATGGACAGAGATAAACGCTGGGAACGTGTTGAAAAAGCGTACCGTGCAATGGTATGCCGTGAAGGTGAAGTGGCTGTCGATGCCAAGACGGCTATCGAAAACTCGTATGCGGCAGGTACGACGGACGAATTTGTCCTTCCGACCGTGATCGACGGCGGTGAGGCGATCAAAGAGGGTGACAGCGTCATTTTCTTCAACTTCCGTCCCGACCGCGCACGCCAGCTCACGCGCACGTTCTGTGATGCGTCGTTCGACGGCTTCGTTCGCCCGAACGGCTGTTTCCCTGTCTATTTCGCAACGATGACGCAGTACGAAGAATCGCTCGACGTAGAAGTCGCGTATCGTCCGCAGTATCTTGTGAACACGCTCGGTGAAGTAGTCGCAAAAGCAGGGCTCAAACAGCTTCGCATCGCCGAAACGGAAAAATATGCGCACGTTACGTTCTTCTTCAATGGCGGCAACGAAGAGCCGAATGAAGGAGAAGACCGTATCCTCGTACCGTCGCCGAAGGTCGCAACGTACGATCTCCAGCCGGAAATGAGCGCGTACGGCGTAACGGAAAAAGTCGTCGCCGAGATCGAGAAAAAAGCGTATGACTTCATCATCCTCAATTTCGCCAACGGCGATATGGTCGGTCACACGGGCGTATTCGAAGCGGCTGTAAAAGCTGTCGAAACGGTCGATGAATGTGTCGGCCGCGTCGTTCAAGCGATGCTCTCTGTCGGCGGTAAGGTCTGCGTCACGGCAGACCACGGCAATGCCGACCAGATGGTAGACGGCGAAACCGGCGAACCATTTACCGCACATACGACGAACCAAGTACCGTTCATCGTATGCGGTGCAGGAGAAGGAACCCTCTCGGAAGGTAAGCTTGCCGATATCGCGCCGACGATGCTCGGTCTTGTCGGCATGACAGCACCTGATGAGATGACAGGAATCAACTTGTTTCAGCAAAAATAAGGCTCCTTAAGGAGGCGTATCATGTGACGATCGTCCAAGATGTTTTTGCTCGTGAAGTACTTGATTCTCGTGCCAATCCGACTGTTGAAGTCGAAGTCACCTTAGCGGGCGGTGTGCGTGCGCGTGCATCTGTTCCGTCGGGTGCTTCCACAGGGGCATCGGAAGCGATAGAACTGCGTGACGGAGAACACGCTCGCTATGGCGGCAAAGGCGTTCTTCGTGCCGTAGATAACGTCAACCGCACACTGCGCTCGCATATCGTCGGACAAGAAGCGGAAAGTCAGCTTCTCATCGACAGCGAGATGATCCGTGCGGACGGTTCGGCGAACAAGTCGAATCTCGGTGCCAATTCCTTATTGGGTATAAGCCTTGCTGTTGCCAGAGCCGCGGCAACACATGCAGGGATACCTCTTTATCGGTATATCGGCGGTCTTCGTGCAGGAAGACTGCCTGTACCGATGATGAACATCTTCAACGGCGGACAGCACGCCGACAACAATGTTGATATCCAGGAATATATGATCGTGCCTGTGGGAGCGACGAGCTTCGGGCAGGCACTGCGCATCGGTGCGGAAGTATACCACACCCTGCGAAAAGTGTTAAAACAAGAAGGTATGGCAACGACCGTCGGTGATGAAGGCGGCTATGCCCCGAACCTCAGATCAAATGAAGACGCGCTCCGCTATCTTATGGTTGCTATCGACGAAGCAGGCTATGTGGCGGGGCGCGACGTATGTTTGGCACTCGATGTCGCCGCCAGCGAATTCTGCCATGATGGGCGTTACACGTTCGAAGGTCGTGAGATGACCTCGGACGCACTCATTGACTACTATGACAGTCTGATCTCGCGCTATCCCATCCTCTCCATCGAAGACGGACTTGCCGAAGACGACTGGCACGGCTGGCAGGCAATGACTGCACGGCTCGGACGGCGCATCCGACTCGTCGGAGACGATCTCTTTACGACGAACCCAAGCCGTATCGCGCGCGGCACACGCGAGCGGGCGGGAAATGCGCTCCTCGTCAAGCCGAACCAGATCGGCACCCTCTCCGAAACGCTCTACGCCATCCGCATGGCAGAGGCGGCAGGATACAGTATCATCATCTCGCATCGAAGCGGTGAAACCGAAGACGATTTCATCGCCGACCTCGCCGTCGGCGTGAGTGCGCCGTTTATTAAGACAGGCGCACCTGCCAGAAGCGAGCGCGTTGCCAAATATAACCGACTTCTGCGTATCGAAGAAGAGCTCGGTGACATGGCGGAATATGCAGGAAAATCCGTCCTTGTCAATAACAGGTAAACAGGCACGGCCGACACAATTGTGTCGGCCGTTTTTCTTTGAAAAAATCGAAAAAAATGTATAAAAAATTCACTTTTGGGATAGGCACAAAGATTTTTTTGTGGTATGCTAAAAGCGAAGACAGACTCATATGGAATGGATGAGAATAGAGAGAATCTCCATAGAACAAGGTGACTTAGATAGTGGCCTGTTTTTGGGTTTCCTCTTTTTTTTTAAATCTGAACGGTAAGGAGAGAAAACGATGGAAAAAGTAACAGCAATCGTCATCGGTGGCGGTGCAACGGGCGTTGGTATTCTTCGCGACCTCGCAATGCGCGGTGTAGATGCTATGCTCATCGAACAACGTGACTTGGCACACGGTACAAGCTCGCGTTATCATGGACTACTTCACAGTGGTGCACGTTATGCGGTAAAAGATGCGGAAGCAGGCCGCGAATGTATTGAGGAAAATACGATCCTTCGTCGTATTGGTCGTCATTGCGTAGAAGCAACAGAAGGCTTCTTCGTTCGTACGGTCGAAGACCCTGAAGATTTTGAAGCAAAATGGGTAGAAGGCTGTAAAAATTGCGGTATCTCCGCAGTACAGATCTCGGTCGAAGAAGCACTTCGCTTAGAACCGAACCTCAGCCCGAAGATCAAAGCAGTATATCGCGTTCCCGATGCGGCGATCGACGGTTTCCGCATGGTATGGCAAAATGTAGCGTCTGCTCGTCGTTACGGTGCCAAAGTACGCACGTATACGGAAGTCGTTCGCATCAACTCGACGAACGGTCAGGTAACGGGCGTAACAGTTCGTGACTACTTCACAGGCAAAGAAGAAAACATCGCTTGTGATTTCGTTATCAGTGCAGTAGGCTCTTGGGCAGGTGAACTTGCCGCAAAAGCAGGTCTTCAAGTTGGCGTACAGCCGGACAAAGGAACGCTCATCGCGTTCAACCATCGTATCGCCAGCCGTGTTATCAACCGTCTTCATCAGGCATCCGACGGTGACATCTTCGTTCCGCACGGTTCGATCACCATTCTCGGTACGACCTCGATGGCGGCAGACAAAGCAGACGATACAGAACCGTCCGTCGAAGAAGTCAAAAAGCTTCTCAACATCGGCCGCGTTCTTTTCGAAAATATCGACGACTACCGCATCCTCCGCGCCTTCACGGGTACGCGTCCGCTCTACAGCGCCGACCCGAACGCAAAAGGCCGCGGTGCTTCGCGCGGTTTCGTAACGCTTGACCATGCACATGATGGTCTTAAAGGCTTCATCAGCATCGTAGGCGGTAAGTTCACGACGTATCGCTTGATGGCAGAAAAAGCGGTTGACATGGTATGCGAATACCTCGGCAACAAAACGCCGTGCCGTACGGCAGAAGAAGATATCGTAGAAGATCCGTCTGATGCACTCATGGATCGCGCGAAAAAATTCTTCCCGGTACACGGTGCAAGCCTTGCGGCATCCCGTCTTGGCGCAGAAGGCCTCTCCCGCGTCGTTGACAAGCTCGAAAAACAGCCGAACTCGCGTCAGCTCGTTTGCGAATGTGAAAACGTAACGCTCGCCGAAGTAGAAGAAGCAGCGGCAGACTCCACGAGCTTCACGCTTAGCGATGTTCGCCGTAAAACGCGTATGGGCATGGGCACTTGTCAGGGCGCATTCTGCACATACCGTACGGTCGGCACGATGGTAGCGAACGATCTGACGAATGGTCAGGACAGCAAAGAACTCCTCAAAGACTTCATTGAAGCGCGTTGGAAAGGTATCCGCCACGTCCTCTGGGGCAACGCGATCCGTGAAACGGAATTGACGCGCGGCATCTATGAAGGCACATTAAATGTGAACGGAGCGATGAAAAAATGAAGAAAAGTGATGTAGTTGTCATCGGCGGCGGCCTTGCCGGCTTGTTCGCCGCAGCAGTCGCTGCTCAAAACGGTAAAAAAGTAACCGTCCTCTCGTACGGCGCAGGTTCGCTTACGATCGGCGGCGGTATCGTAGATATCATGGGTTATGCAGACGGCAACGTACCGTTCGCAACTCCGATCGAAGGTGTCAAAAACGCACCCGAAGGTCACCCGTACACCTTCATCGGCGCAGAAACAGTTGCCGAAGCAATGGAGGTTTTCGGTAAAATGGCATCGGCCGAAGGCTATGCTTATCAGGGCTCCCTTGATGAAATGAAATGGATCCCGACGGCTGTCGGCACGCTCAAACCGACTGCTTTCGTTCCGCGCACGATGGACACAAGCAAAATGGAATCGGCGAAAAAACTCGTCGTAGTAGACCTCGAAGGACTCAAAGACTTCTCCGCTGTGATGGCGGCGAAAAACCTCGGTCTTCTCTTCCCGAATAAAACGATCGAAACGGTCAAAGTACCCCAGCTCGAAAAAAGCGGCCGCGACATGACGGCATACGACACGGCTCGTCTTCTCGACCGCGGTGAAGTACGCACGATGTTTGCCGCAGCTCTCAAATCGAAAGCAGGCAAAGATGTATGCTTCATCGTACCGCCGATCCTCGGTACGCACGCATCGTACGTCGCACTCGACGATATCACGAAACAAGTCGGTGCACCGCTCGTAGAATGTGCGGCAGTTGCTCCGTCCGTTACGGGTATCCGTCTTCGTGAGCTCATGCTCGGCATCCTCCGCAAACAGGGCGTCGTATTCATCGAAAAAGCGCACGTATGCGGCTGTATCGCAGAAAACGGCAAGATCGTAGCTGTCACGACGAAAGACTTCGGTCGTCAGCGCACGTATCGTGCAGACGAATTCGTTCTCGCAAGCGGCGGTTTCTACGGTGCAGGCCTTACGGCAGATCAAGAAAACGTAAAAGAAGTCGTATTCGACCTTCCGATCGTAGCACCTGCCAGAGTAGAAGATTGGACGAACGCAAAAATGTTCTCCGATGCCAAACAGCCGTTCGCAATGATCGGTATCGCAGTCAACGAAGCACTTCAGCCGGTTGACGAAAAAGGTGCAGTCATCTATCCGAACGTCCGCGTAGTCGGCCGTAACCTCGCAGGCTATGACTTCTGCTTCGAAAAATCGGGTAACGGTGTTGCCCTCACTTCCGCATACAAAGCGGCTTCGCTCATTGTAAAAGGAGGTAAAGCTTAATGAGTAAACATGTAATAAACCCGGACCTTTGTACAGCTTGTACCGTCTGCGTGGCACACTGCCCCGTAGCCGAAGTCGTCCGTGAATATCGCGGTCCGAAACTCTCGGGCCCTGCATCCGAACGTCTTCGTCTTCTCTCTCCGCAAGACGATGTGTCGCTCGACTTCTGCTCCAACTGCAAAAACTGTGACATCTCCTGCCCGTCGGGCGTTCCCATCTCCACGCTCAACATGAAAGCGCGTGCGAAAATGTGGGAAGGCAAACCGGAACCGCAAGGCCGTAAAATGATGGCTCACGGCGAACAGATGGGTAAACTCCTCGCTCGCTTCCCGGGCGCGGCATCGATCGTCAACCTCGGTATGGGTCTTGGTAAAAGCCTCGGCATGATGGACATGGTCGGCATCAGCAGCAAAGCTCCGCTTCCGTCCTATGCATCCACCACGTTCTACAAACAGTTCAAATCGTTCAAACAAAAATCGTTTGATAAAAAAGTCGTATTCTACCCGGGCTGTACGATCAACTTCAACCAGCCCGAGATCGGTATGGACGTTGTCAAAGTCCTCCAAGCCAACGGCTATGAAGTCCTCGTTGATGAAGAATTCGTATGCTGTGGTTCTCCGCTCGTAGTCGGCGGTTACCTCGGCGAAGCAAACGAAAACGCCCGCAAAAACACGAGCCTCATGAATAAATGGCGCGCAAAAGGATATCCTGTCATCACGGCTTGCACGAGCTGTGGTCTTATGCTCAAACAGGAATACCAAGAACTCTTCCACCACGAAGGTATGGACAAAAACGCCGAAAACATCTACGACATCATGGAATTCCTCTCCATGCTCGACGATGAAGGCAAACTCAACACGAACTTTGGCGAAGTCAAAGACACGATGCTCTACCATGCACCGTGCCACCTCCGTGCGCAAGGCATGGGTCTTCCGGCACTCGACATCCTCAGCATGATCCCCGGCTACAGCGTAGAAAACGCGGCAGCAGGCTGCTGTGGTATGTCCGGCAGCTACGGTATGCAGGCGAACAAACGCGAGATCTCCCTTAAGATCGGTGAAAAACTGTTTGGCCGTATCCGTCAGGCAGGTGTCAAAACAGTCATCAGCGACTGCGGTACGTGCCGTCTTCAGATCGGTGACGGTGCAAGCGTACAGACGCTTCACCCCGTACAGATCGTTGCTCGCGCATACGCAGCGAAATAAAAACAGCATAAACGGCGGTCTGCTGTCATGGCAGACCGCTTTTATCACCAAAAAGCAAAAATAAATCATTGCACACAGCTTCTCGCTATGATAGAATGAAACAGATAGGAAAGTTGGAGGTGTATTACTGTTGTTGACAGTATTGATGGTAATTGATGCAATCATTGCAGTTATTTTGATCGCTACGATCGTATTACAATCCGGTAAAAGCGCAGGTATGGGCGGTTCTATCGGTGGCGCGGCTGATACCGTATTCGGCGGCAAAGCGGGCGGTATGGACGCACTCTTGTCGAAACTCACGATGGTATTCGGTGCGATCTTCGCGATCTTGACGGTCATCATTGCAAAAATGGCTGCATAACATAAGGCATAAAAGCGTACTCTGTTGAGTACGCTTTTTTTATGCCCGAATCGATAAGAAAAAGACGACCCATTGTGGTCGTCTTTTTCTTATCGGGATGCCATACGCTCAGAATGGGAAAGCGTCGCGATATCGATACCTGCCATCGCCTCTCCGAGAGCTTCCGACAGCGCAGCGATACGGCTTGCATCGGTAAAGTTACGAACCGCTTCGACAATAGCACGCGCTCGTTTCGGCGGATCGGACGACTTGAAGATACCCGACCCGACGAACACACCGTCACAGCCGAGCTGCATCATCAGCGCTGCATCAGCAGGCGTTGCAATACCGCCCGCCGCAAAATTCACGACAGGGAGGCGGCCGCTTACACGTACATACTGAAGCAGTTCGAGCGGTGCAGAAAGCTCCTTCGCCAGCGACGAAAGCTCATCTGACGAAGCCACCTGCACACGGCGGATATCGGCAGTCACAGCCCGCATATGACGAACTGCCTCAACGATATTGCCCGTGCCTGCCTCGCCCTTCGTACGGATCATCAACGCACCCTCTCCGATACGGCGAAGTGCCTCACCGAGATCACGCGCACCACAGACGAACGGTACAGTAAACTTCGTCTTATCGATATGATACCGATCATCAGCAGGTGTGAGCACCTCGCTCTCATCGATACAATCAATGCCGAGAGCCTCAAGCACCTGCGCTTCAACAAAATGACCGATACGACACTTCGCCATCACAGGAATAGACACAGCACGCTGTATCTCGCGTATCATTTTTGGATCGCTCATACGCGACACACCGCCCTCGCGACGAATATCGGCAGGCACACGCTCAAGTGCCATGACCGCGCATGCACCCGCCTTCTCAGCGATGCGTGCCTCCTCAGGTGTCGTAACATCCATGATAACACCGCCCGTCAAACGATGCATCAACTCATTTTCAAATCTGTCCATCTTTATAAAAACACTCCTTTGCTTGTTTTGGCGAACCTTATATGATAGAATTGTATCAATACAATTTATCTAATATATGCCAAAATTTTTGCAAGTATAGCATAAAGAAAGGAGTGATGCTATATGAAAGAAGAACTTTTTAGTTTTGTATCGATACAATTAGACAGAAACGGAAAAACATCACTCTACGTTCAGCTCTACGACGTACTTCGTGAAGCCATCCTGTGCGGACAGCTGACCGAAGGATATCTTCTGCCGCCTGTGCGCAGACTTGCCGCAGAAACAGGCATCAATGCAGGCACTGTCGTCAGCGCGTATCGCCTCCTCGAAAAAAACGGCTACATCAGAGCCAAACGGGGGAGCGGATTTTATGTCACAGATATCCTCATGCAGTCGGACGAGCGTGAAGATACGCGCGAAGAAAGCACTTTCCTGCCGCATATGACGCCTGCAGGTGACGGCATCGACCTCCTCTCGGCATCGCCGTCGCCCGAGTATATCCGTGTAACCGACTTCAAACGCGTCATCAACGAAGTCCTCGACCGTGACGGTGGGTATGCGTTCGGATACCAAGACGGGCAGGGGTACTATCCGCTCCGTCAGGCAATGGCAGGCTATTTGACAAAATGCGGTGTTCGTGCCACGGCAGACGATGTCCACATCATCTCGGGCGCACAGCAGGGCATCGACATCGTTGCCAAAGCCGTCCTCTCATTTGGTGACTATGTACTTGTGGAAAGACCCACCTACGCAGGTGCCATCGGAGCCTTTCGCTCGCGCGGTGCGAAGATCATCGACGCACCGATGACAGAAGACGGTATTGACATGGATGCTGTTGAAGATGCGCTCCGCCGTTTTCGCCCCAAACTCATCTACGTCATGCCGAATATCCAGAACCCGACAGGCTACTCGTACGCTAGTGCTAAAAAAAATCGCCTGCTCGGACTTGCCAGACGGTATCAGACGCTCATCTTAGAAGACGACTACATCAGCGAACTCGACTACTCCGACGAGAAAATGGCGCCGCTCAAAGCACTCGACCGTGACGAGCGCGTCATCTACTGCAAGAGCTTCTCCAAGATGTTCATGCCCGGACTTCGCCTCGGATTCCTCGTCGTACCGAAACGCAAACGTACCCACATTCTTGCCGTCAAACAGCAATCGGACGGCTCGACGGCAGGGCTGACGCAACGCGCCTTCGACCTGTACCTTCGAAACGGCATCTGGGCAAAGCACAGCCGCAGCATCTACAACGTCTATCGCGCGCGCCGCGAAGAAATGGCAGCGCTTCTTCACAAGTATCTGCCCGATACCGTCACCGTATACCCTGCACGCGGCGGGCTGACATATTGGCTCCGACTGCCAAGCGGGATATCAGCCAAACGCACTGCCCAAACACTTGCAGAGCGCGGTGTTCTCGTGCAGGAAGGCTCGGCATTTTTTGTCAGTACCGGCCATGACAGCTTCCTGCGCGTCAGTTTTGCCGCCGAAGAAGGGGTAAGACTGGCTGAAGGGGTGCGCAGTATCGGAAATGTGATAACAGAATCAACAAAAAAATAAAAACAAAAACCAAAGCATGATAAATGGTAAACGATAATATAAATGTATACAAAATACAAAATACAAAAAGTTCAAAGCCGAGGAAACGGTAGAAAATAAGTGAAAAATAGAGGAAAACAGAGAAAACTGTCTTTTTTCCGCAAAAAGTGGGGTTCGATTTTTCGCCTGACATCCAGTACAATAAAAATGTCAAGAAGATATCAAACCCCAAATAATATAAATATATTGGAGGAGATTTAAAATGAGAATTGAACACGATTTCTTAGGCGATGTAGCAGTACCCGATGAAGCGTACTATGGCGTGCAGACGATGCGTGCTATGGAAAACTTCAAAATCACGGAAGAACGCGCTGATTCCGACTTCATCGTAGCTTTCGCAAAAGTTAAAAAAGCGGCTGCAAGAGCAAACATGTCGACGGGCCGTCTCGATCCGAAAATCGGTAATGCACTCTGTGCAGCAGCTGATGAAGTGATCTCCGGCAAATTGCACGAACACTTCACGGTAGACCCGATCCAGGGTGGTGCAGGTACTTCCTTCAACATGAACATGAACGAGATCCTCTCGAACCGTGCACTCGAATTGATCGGTGAGAAAAAAGGTAACTACGCTGTTATCTCCCCGAACAACCATTCCAACATGGCACAGTCCACGAACGACTCCGGCCCGACTTCCATCAAAGTTTGTGCAGTACATAAAGCAAACCTTTTGATCGACGCTCTCCAGGGTCTTGCTGATGCACTCGGTGCAAAAAGCGAAGAATACAAATCCGTCCTCAAAATGGGTCGTACGCACCTTCAGGACGCAGTACCCATCACGCTTGGTCAGGAACTCCATGCTTACCAGTCGGTCGTACTCCGCGGTGTAGCACGTGTTCGTGAAGCACAGAAAGCTCTTCTCGCTATCAACATGGGTGCAACGGCTGTTGGTACAGGCCTCAACGCACAGCCTGAATACATCAAAGCAGTAGCAAAAGAACTCGCTGAGATCACTGGCGAAGCATTCTACACGACTGATGACCTCGTTGACGGTACGCAGTCCCTCGACGTATTCGCAGATCTCTCCGCAGCTATGAAAACGACGGCTCTCGGTCTTATCAAGATCGCTAACGACTTCCGTTTGATGGCTTCCGGTCCGCGCTGCGGTCTTGCTGAAGTAAAACTCCAGCCGCGTCAGCCGGGTTCCTCCATCATGCCGGGTAAAGTAAACCCTGTTATTCCGGAAGTACTCGACCAGACTTGCTACCAGGTAATCGGTAACGACCTCGCTCTTTCCTTGGGCGTAGAAAACGGCCAGTTCGAACTCAACGTTATGGAACCGATCGTTGCTTACAACCTCTTCCGTTCCCTCAAGATCCTTCGCAACGCAGTTATCATCTTCACGAAATACTGCGTAGAAGTAATGGAAGCTAACGTAGAACGTTGCCAGGCATGGGTAGACGGCAGTGTTGGTATCATCACGGCTCTCCTTCCGCACATCGGCTATGAAGCATCTTCCATGATCGCTAAACAGGCTTATGCTACGGGTCGTCCGGTACGTGAACTCGTACTCGAATCGGGCAAACTCACGCAGGAAGAGATCGACATCATCCTTTCGCCGGAAGAAATGACGGTACCGGGTATCGCTGGTGAAGCTCTTCTCAAAGCAAAAAAATAATCATGTAACTGTTGCAATGAAGCACGCCTTTTCATAAGGCGTGCTTTTTGTTACATATGGAAATTTCTGTATTGCAATAAAGCGTCTTTTCTGCTGTAAGCAGAGATATCGACACGATTTTTCATACGTTTCCTGTCATTTCGTGGTATACTAAGAAGATACCATAGAAAGTAGGCGTAACATGGAAAAGAAACGGATCAAAAAGTTGTTTCATCCGAAAAAGAAAACGGCGGGCGGTTGTGGTGTCTGCTGTATCAAGATCAATAATTTCACGGTAAAAACGTCCGATAAGGTGATCCTTGACGATGTGAATCTCCATATCCATTGCGGAGAGCTGACGACGATCGTAGGGCCGAACGGTGCGGGAAAGAGTACGCTTCTGAAGGCGATACTCGGTGAGGAAAAGCATACGGGGTCGATCTCTTTTACGAATGCGAACGATCAGCGTGTGTCGCGGCCTTTGATCGGCTACGTTCCGCAGCAGCTTGCGTTCGATAAGGATATGCCTATCACGGTGCGCGATCTCTTTCAGACGTGTCTGTCGCGTCGCCCTGTATGGCTTGGACGGTCGCGCCGTGCCGAACAGCTCGCGAGAGAGAGTCTGGCAAGGTTCGATGCGGAAAAACTTCTCGATTCGAAGCTTGGTGTGCTGTCGGGCGGTGAGCTTCAGCGCGTGATGCTTGCACTTGCACTGGAGCCGATGCCGAATCTGCTCCTCCTCGATGAGCCTGTATCGGGCGTCGATCAGATGGGGCTTGACCTCTTTTATCAGATGGTAGCCGATCTTCGCGACAAGTACGATATGTCTATCATTCTCGTGTCGCACGACCTTGAGCTGGCGGCGCGTTATTCGGACAGGATCGTTCTTATCAATCAAAAGGTGCTGCTCTCGGGTGCGCCGAAAGATGTCTTTTCCGACCCTATCGCCATAAAAACGTTCGGCAGACAAGTCCTCGTTGATGACGGAAAAGGGGGCGATGCATGATGCTTGACTGGCTTACATATGATTTTATGCAGAATGCACTTTTTGCCGTACTTCTTATCACACCGCTTTTCGGTCTTCTCGGGACGATGGTCGTCAATCAGCGTATGGCGTTTTTCTCCGATTCACTCGGACACAGCACGTTTACGGGTATCGCTATCGGGACGTTGGCGGGCATCGCACCGATCCCGGCGGCGGCGATCTTTGCCGTTATATTTGCGTGGCTTATCACGTGGATGAAATATAACAGCCGTGTCAGCATGGATACGATCATCGGTATATTCTCCTCAACGGCGGTCGCGCTCGGGATCGTCATCATGTCGCACGGCGGGAGCTTCGGCAAGTTTACGTCATATCTTATCGGCGACCTCTTGGCCGTTACCGAAAGTGATCTGATCGCCATTGGTATCGTACTCGTCGTAACGGCGGTGATGTGGGTGTTCTTATTCCATCCGCTGCTTATGGCAAGCGTCAATCCGCTTCTGGCAAGAAGCCGTGGTGCGCGTGCGCTCGAAGCCGAGATGGTATTCGCCTCTCTCGTGGCAGTCGTCGTCACGTTGTCGGTACAGTGGGTCGGCATCCTCATCATCAATTCGATGCTCGTTCTGCCTGCGGCGGCGGCGCGCTCTGTTGCGACTGATATCCGTTCGTATCAATGGCTGACGGTCTTGTTTGCGATGGTCAGCGGTGTGGCAGGGCTTATCATCTCGTATTACGCTGATACGGCACCCGGTGCGACGATGGTTCTGGTGGCATCTGTGATATTCCTTATAACGATTTTTGTTCGTTTTTGTTCTCGAACGAAATTGTAAATGGAAGGATTTGCGCAAAAATGGACAAATGATGTATACAAGAGGAAGTGTATACAAAAAAACATAGAAAAACATAAAAAATTCGTTTCAAAATGTTTCGTTTTACGGTATAATAAAATCACATAATTATAAATAGGAATTAAAAGGGGGAAACACCAATGAAAGTGACAAAACTTCAAAAAGTATTGGCAGCAATTACTGCACTTGTTGTATGTGTGGCACTCATGGCAGGCTGCGGCGGTGAAAAGAAAAAATTCGTCAACATTGCAACAGGCGGTACAGCAGGTACATACTACCCGCTCGGTGGTGCAATGGCTGAAGTATTGAACAAAAACGTTCCGGGCATGAACGCCAGCGCACAGAGCACAGGTGCATCTGTTGCGAACGTAAATTTGCTCAAAGAAGGCAAAGTTGATATCGGTTTCGTTCAGAACGATATCGCGTACTATGCAATGACGGGTACGGAAATGTTCAAAGGCAAAGAAGCTAAGAACCTCCAAGGTATCGCAACGCTCTATCCGGAAAACGTTCAGATCGTTACGTTGGCTAAAGACGGTATCACGAGCATTTCTCAGCTCAAAGGCAAACGTGTAGCGATCGGCGCGGCAGGCAGCGGTGTTGAAGCGAACGCAAGACAGATCCTCGCAGCATACGGTATCACGTATGATGATATCGACGAACAGTATCTCTCGTTCAGCGAAGCGGCTAACGGCCTCAAAGACGGCAACATTGATGCGGCATTCTTGACGGCAGGTTATCCGACGGCAGCGATCCAGGACATCGCGGCTCAGAATGCAGTAAGAATGCTTCCGGTCGATGCGGACAAAGCTGATGCACTCGTTGCAAAATATCCGTTCTATACGAAATCTGTGATCCCGGCAGGTACTTATCCGGGTCAGACAAAAGACGTTGCAGGTGTTGCAGTTATGGCAATGCTCGTTGTAACGGACAAAATGTCGGCTGATGATTGCTATGCGATCACAAAAGCTCTTTACTCGAATCTTGACAGAATCAAAGCTTCCCACAATGTTGGTAACTTGATTACAAAAGAAGGCGCTCGTGATGGTATGTCGCTCACGCTCAATCCGGGTGCAGAAAAATTCTTTAACGAATAAGTTGGTTCAAGGAGCAGACCGGGAGTCGATTCTTACGGCTTCCGGTCTTATTTTACTATGAAACGATTATTGTTTATCGCAGCACTGGTGTTCCTTCTGCCTGCGGCCGTCTTGGGGTGGCGGTATGCCTCGGAAGAATATCTGATCGCCCGTACAGACGATACGGTCGTGTTTTCGGTGAAGGCAGAAGAAGGTATGCGGTTTGCGACGCGGTTCATCCATTCGGTGCATCGTGCGCCTGTGATCGATCGCTACATCATCGCGGACGGCGAGGAAAAGATCGTGCAGGTATCGACTGCGTATCAAGCGTACGGCGTAGGGATGCCGTATCTGCCCGAGGACGGCACATTTGTGCAGAAGGACGGTTTTTTTGAGCTGACAGACCTCGATCTTGCGTTTCGTTCGGTCGATTATCGTGTGGGGAGAGAGGCGCAGTTCACGATTCTTTTTGATGAAAGAGAATATCCGATCTATCAGCTTGCACCGCAGGGCGCTCTCGTTCGTCTGACGGTCGAGCCGAGGTATTGGATCTGGTTGAAATGATGAGAAAGAAATGATGAAAAGGAAAGGGTGGTGACATACATGACAAAAAAAGCAGAAGTACGTGAAGCGACTGCCGAGGAGGTTCTTAAGCAGTACGACAAGGAATCGAATAGGCGCGAGTTCAACGGTATGATGAAATGTATCGTGTCGGTCATTGCGATCTTATTCGCGGTATTCCAGCTCTATACGGGTATCTTCGGTGTACTCGATGCGCATCTTCAGCGTGCGGTCCATTTAGGCTTTGCTCTCAGTTTGGTGTATGTTTTGTTCCCCGGTCGAAAAGGCTGGTCGCGTACGAGCCTTCATCCGATCGACGGGGTCTTGGCTGTGCTTGGTGCGGCGGCACCGGCATATATTGTGGTAGAATACAATGAGCTCGTGCTCCGTTCCGGTGTGGTAACGAGTACGGACTTGGTATTCGGTCTTATTGGTGTTCTCTTGGTGTTGGAAGCGACGCGCCGTGTCGTCGGTATTCCGATGGTCGTGGTAGCGAGCTTCTTCCTCGCGTATGCGTTCTTGGGTCCGTATATGCCCGATCTTATGGCACATCGCGGTCTTGACTTAGAAGAGCTTGTCGGACATCTCTTCTTCACGACGGAAGGTATCTTCGGTATTCCGCTCGGTGTATCGGCTACGTTTATCTATCTGTTTATTTTGTTCGGTGTCTACTTGGAGATCACGGGTCTTGGTAAGTTCTTCATTGATATCGCTAACGCTGTTGCAGGCTGGGCGAGCGGTGGTCCTGCGAAGGTAGCCGTTCTCTCGAGCGGTCTGATGGGGACGGTATCGGGCAGTTCGGTCGCGAACGTTGCCGGTACGGGCTGCTTCACGATCCCGATGATGAAAAAGCTTGGTTATCACAAAAACTTCGCCGGTGCGGTAGAGGCCGCTTCTTCGACAGGCGGTCAGTTGATGCCTCCTGTTATGGGTGCGGCGGCGTTCCTCATGGCGGAGTTCGTTGGGGTACCGTATATTGAGATCATCGGTGCGGCGGCGATCCCTGCACTTCTCTATTTCACGGGTATCTGGCTTGGTGTTCACTTCGAAGCGAAGAAGAACAACCTCAAAGGTGTTCCGCGCGAAGAGCTTCCGAATACGTGGCAGCTCCTCAAAGAGAAAGGCCACTTGGCGATCCCGCTTATCGTTATCGTGTATCTCCTCGTTGTCGGTTATACGCCGATGCGTGCGGCTCTCGTTGCGATCGCGCTTTCTATCATCGCATCCGCACTTCGTAAATCGACTCGCGTATCTTTGAAGGAATTGTTCTGGGGTCTTGAAAAAGGCTCGAAAGGCGTACTTGGTGTCGTCGTTGCATGTGCTTCGGCAGGTATCATCATCGGTGTCGTTACGAAAACGGGTGTCGGCCTCAAATTGGCTTCCGTTCTTATCGAATTGTCGGGCGGTGCGCTCCTTCCGACGATGTTCTTCACGATGCTGACATCTATCCTCTTGGGGATGGGCGTTCCGACGACGGCGAACTACGTTATCACTTCGACGATCGCAGCTCCTGCACTGCTTGAGCTCGGCGTTCCCGTTTTGGCGGCGCATATGTTCGTATTCTACTTCGGTATTATCGCCGATATCACGCCGCCTGTTGCGCTTGCGGCATTCGCAGGCTCGGCAATATCGGGGGGCAAACCGCTCAAGACAGCGATCAATGCCTCGAAGCTGGCTGTTGCGGCGTTCCTCATACCGTACATCTTCGTCTACTCGCCGGTACTCCTCTTGATTGATGCGACACCGCTTACGCTCGCTATAGCAGTCGCTACGGCTCTCGTCGGTATGGTCGGTCTGAGTGCTTCGCTCATCGGCTATTTCGTAGCACCGACAAGTATGCTCGAACGTATCATTCTGTTCGCGGGCGGTCTTCTCTTGGTAGACCCGGGCGCGATGACGGATATCATCGGTCTTGGCGTATTGGCAGTCGGATTCGCTATCCAGTTTATGAAAAGAAAGAAAATGAGTACGTAAGCCTAAGTAAGATGAAAAAGATAGCAGACACGTTTGTGGCTGCTATCTTTTTGTCATATTAGATATTTTACGCGGTCTTTTGGTGCTTTTCTTACGCGGAACGTGCCTTGTTTTTTAGGATACACTTGGAGAAGA
>JAFSAX010000014.1 GCA_017442105.1 Selenomonadales bacterium
AAAGGACTTATCATTCTTGTCCCAATATTTATTACGTTTTTCGTATTGCGAGAAACATATGAGCTGACAGAAGGTTTGCTCGGAAGCCATTTTACCTACTACTTCCCGGGACTTGGCTTTATCGTATGCGTACTTGCCATTTTGCTTACGGGCTATCTTTTTTCGCATTGGATGCTGGAAGGTCTGCTCGGATTTTGCGAGAGATTGATCGGAACGATCCCGATCGTCAACTTTATCTATCAGAGTGTCAAGAAGCTGTCGGAGGCCGTCTTTGATTCGAAGCAGCTGTTCAATCAGGCCGTGCTCGTGACGTATCCCGGCAGTAATGCGCGTGTGCTCGGATTCAAAGTAAAAGAGGACTTGTCGCCTATCATGGGGCAGGACGGTGTGGAATATGCGTGCGTATTCGTGCCGTGGAGTCTTAATATGACGTCGGGCATCAATGTCATGGTACCGACGAAAGACTTGATACCTGTTGACATTTCGAGCGAAGAAGCGCTCCAATATATTTTGACGGCAGGCTCGATCATACCGAATCGTCCGCCGAAGATGACGATCGTTGCCGATGGCAAAACGGTCGGTCAAACAGAAGCGGAAACAGAACCGCAGACTACGGAGCGGGAGATCGAAACAGGTTCAAAAGAGAAACAAGCAGTCAGTGAATAAACGTATATTACAGCAAGGAGGTTGATGACCTATTCATTCGGAAGAAGGTTTTTTATGGATGCTGGCGATCGTCGCCTTATTGGGTATTCGAATTATTTTTGTGTTTATGGAATATGCACTCCCGCGCTTGCAGGAGGACTTGATAAAGGAACGTGTACGTGAGGGCAAGGCGAATGCAGAGCTCTTGCTTTCGATGCTTGCGCCTGACAGTGTTGCGCTCTGCGCGGCGAAGATGGGCAACTGTATCACGATGCTCTTATTGGGCGGTGGTATCGCGCTCTGGAGCGGATATGCGCTCGTACACAGCGCGCTAACACATCCGTTGACGATGGCGTACGGTATGTGGGTCGTGGCTTGTGCAATGTTCATCGTGCTTCTCATCGAAGCGATGCTCTTGGTGCTTTTAAGCGATATCTTGCCGACACTCGTGATGCGCAGAGATGAAGAGAGAATGGCATTTTTTGCTGTGCGGCCGTTTTATATTTTTCAAAAAATAGGCTATCCTATTCATGCGATCGTAAGACAGCTCGCTATCGCTTGCCTGCCTCTTTTGGGTATCAAGAAAAGCGAGCTGGACAGTGAAGCGACCCATTCGGAAGAGGAGCTTCGTATGCTCGTAACGACGGGTCAGCGTGAAGGCGTTCTCAATGAGATGGAGAGCGAGATCATCGACAACGTGTTCGATTTCTCCGATCGTACGGCGCGCGAGATCATGATACCGCGTAAGGATATGGTCTGCTTGTTCGTAGAGGACAGCTATGAGGACAATCTCAAGGTCATCATGGACACGTCGCATACGCGCTATCCTGTCTGTGAAGAGGACAAAGACCATGTCATCGGCATGGTGCATCTTCGTGATGTCATGGAGCTTGAAGTTGCGCGCAAGGATAATAAGGATATCCGCTCTATCATGCGCGAGATACTCATGGTGCATGAAGGTATGGCACTTACCGATATTTTGACACTCATGCGTAAAAAACGGATCCACATGACGGGTGTTGCTGATGAATACGGCGGTATCGCAGGCTTTTTGGCGATGGAAGACCTCTTGGAGGAGATCGTCGGTGATATCCAAGACGAGCATGACGAAGACGAAACGCTTGAGATCGAAACGGTCGAACAAGGTGTGTACGAATTCGACGGCAAGGTACTTCTCGATGAAGTGACGGAGCTTCTCTCGATCGCACTCGACGAGCATGAAGAAGATACGATCGGCGGATATATGTTCGGCCTGCTCGGCAGACGACCGAAAGTAGGCGATACAGTCACGATCGGCAACTATCGTTTTACCGCGATCGAAGTAAACGGATTCCGTATCGTGCGTCTTAAGGCAACGCCGATAGCGGAAACCGAAACGAAGGGACAAGCAGTCTGACACGAATTGGCAAAGGATGTGCGCTTGATGTTGAAAGATACGTTATGGGAGATTTTTCGGACAACAGGACAGATCGAAGCCTATTTGATGTACAAGCAATGCGCAGACGAAAATGAGGCTGAAGAGCTTATCGAAACGGATACGCATTGATGTAAGGATGGATAAGATGAAAAAAACGGAAGCGATCGTGTTGTCGGTTCGCAATTGGGGCGAGGCAGACAGGATCGTGACACTTTTTTCAAAAGAATACGGAAAAACAGAAGCCGTAGCGTACGGAGCGCGCAAACCGCGCAGTGCGCTTGCGGCTTCTGTACAATTATTCACGCAGGCAGAGATGACGCTCGCGGAAGGCAAACGTATCGACACACTGAAACAGTGCCATATCGTGCGTTCGTTCCGTGTGCTCCGCGAAGACTTGACGCGCATGGCATACGGCTCGTTCTTGACGGAAGTCTGCGAGGTGCTGACGATGGATGGCGAGCGCGATGAGGAGCTGTATGAACGTCTTCTTCTTCTCCTCGAAATGATAGAGACGCGCAATCCGAGGATCGTTGCGCTCGCGGGTGCGCTTCAGATGATGAAGCATGGCGGATTCGGCCCGATCACCGAACGGTGCAGTGCGTGCGGATGCGCAGTAGAGGGAAAAGTCTTTTTCGACAGACAGCTCGGCGGTATCGTCTGCGAAGCGTGTCGTCAGACGAACAGTATCCTTATGCGTGAATCGATGCGCTCGTTTATCGCGTGGCTCGAAACGCTCGGCGACGGCCCGGTTGAACCGCCGCGCGTAACAGGCCGTGATATGGTCGATACCGAGAAGCTGCTGCTCTCCTACTTAACGGATATCATCGATCGCCCGCTCCGCTCGCTTAATTTTATCGCACAGCTCGGCGATACATAAATTCCTTCTTGGATTATCCATACTGATGTGGTATGATACTTATATAGATAAGCTGAGGAGGAGTCAAAATGGCAGGCTGCAACGAGCAAAATTGTATCTGTCCGAAGACTGATTGCGAGCGTCACGGCAAGTGCTGTGAATGTATCAATCATCATCGCAAGAAAAACGGTCTTGTATATTGCATGAAACAGATCGTGAAAGAACAAGAGAAAAAGTAAAAGCACCTTGACAAAAAAGGTGCTTTTTTGGTATAGTTGTAGCAATATGACAGCAATGCGAGAAAGAGAGCATATCCACCTCTGTCAGCGAGTCGGGGACGGTGCAAGCCCGACATACGGATACGCGAAGGCATTCTCAAGCTGCGGAAGGAAATCTCAGATGAGAGAGTAAACTCCGCCATATATGAAGGTGGGCATCACGCCAATCAGGGTGGAACCGCGGGAAATTGACATCTCGTCCCTGTAACATTTCGTTACATGGGAGCGAGGTGTTTTTATTTGTCAAACATTTGAAGGAGGAATCGACTTATGACATTTCAGGATATTATCTTGACGCTTCAGAACTTCTGGGCGAAACAGAACTGTATTTTATCCCAACCGTATGACGTGGAAAAAGGCGCTGGTACGATGAACCCGTCCACGTTCCTCAGAGCACTCGGTCCCGAACCGTGGAACGTAGCTTACGTAGAACCGTCCCGCCGTCCGAACGATGGTCGTTACGGTGAAAATCCGAACCGTCTTTATCAGCATCATCAGTTCCAGGTCATCATGAAGCCGTCCCCGGCTAACATTCAGGAGCTCTACCTCGAGAGCCTCAAAGAGCTCGGCATCGATCCGTCGCAGCATGACATTCGTTTCGTTGAAGACAACTGGGAATCTCCGACGCTCGGCGCATGGGGCCTTGGTTGGGAAGTATGGCTCGACGGTATGGAGATCACGCAGTTCACGTACTTCCAGCAGGTCGGCAGCATCGACGTAAAACCTGTTTCCGTTGAGATCACATACGGTCTTGAACGCTTGGCAATGTACATTCAGGGTGTAGAAAACGTATACGACCTCAAATGGGTCGGCGATGTAACGTACGGTGACGTATTCCATCGCAACGAAGTAGAAAACTCGCACTACAACTTCGAAGTAGCTGATACGGATATGCTCTTCACGCTCTTCGATATGTATGAAAAAGAAGCAAAACGTGTCGTTGAAACGGGCTTCGTTCTCCCTGCATACGACTACGTATTGAAATGCTCGCATACGTTCAACCTGCTCGACGCACGCGGCGCGATCAGCGTCAGCGAAAGAACGGCATTTATCGGCCGTGTTCGTGCGATGGCAAGAATGTGTGCGCAGGCATACCTCAAACAACGTGAAGAACTCGGATTCCCGATGTTGAAAGGAGCGGAATGATCATGGCAAAAGATTTATTGTTGGAAATTGGTACGGAAGAGATTCCTGCAAGATTTATTCCGGGTATCCTCGCACAGATGGAATCTCTTGCAAGCACAAAACTCGCTGAACTTCGCCTTGCTTTTGAAGCAGTAGAAGTATACGCAACGCCGCGCCGTTTGACGCTCTGCGTAAAACAAGTGGCTGAACAGCAGCTCGACCAGACGAGCGAGAACAAAGGCCCGTCCGTTAAGATCGCATTCGATGCGGAAGGCAACCCGAGCAAAGCGGCTCAGGGCTTCGCACGCGGTCAGAAAGTAGATCCGAAAGACCTCGTCGTAAAAGACGGTTATGTATATGCGATCGTCCATGAAGAAGGTCAGGCGGCAGAAGCACTCCTTCCGTCCTTCTTGGAAGAACTCATCCTCAGCCTCAACTTCCCGAAAAATATGCGCTGGGCAGACCTCGATTTCAAATTCGTTCGTCCGATCCGCTGGCTCCTTGCTATCTGGGATAATGTACGCATTCCGCTTACGATCGCAGAAGTATCGAGTGATATGTTCACGATGGGTCATCGTTTCCTTGGTCAGGGCAAAGTGGCTGTTGAATCGGTAGCAGATTATTTCGCAAAACTGAAAGAAAACTTCGTCATGATCGATCAGAAAGAACGTGAAGAAGTTATCGTAGCACAGATCAATGCGCTTGCAGAAAAAGAAGGCGGCCGTGCAGAGATCACGGAAGACCTTTTAGAAGAAGTCGTATATCTTGTTGAATATCCGACGGCACTCTGCGGTACGTTCGAAGACAAATATCTTGCACTTCCGCAGGAAGCAGTTATCACGCCGATGCGCGAACATCAGAGATACTTCCCGGTACTCGATGCAAACGGTGCGCTCATGCCGCGCTTCATCACAGTCCGCAACGGCAGCAGAGATCATCTCGAGATCGTTCAGCACGGTAACGAACGCGTTCTCCGCGCACGTCTTGACGATGCGAAATTCTTCTATGAAGAAGATAAAAAACAGACGCTCGAAAATCGCGTCGAAAAATTGAAAACGATCGTATTCCAAGACGGTTTGGGCACGATCTACGACAAAGCCGTTCGTTTGCAGGAGCTTTCCGTATTCATTGCGGCTGAAGCAAACGTACAGGCTGACGAAGCAGACCTTCGTCGTGCGGCTCTCCTCGTAAAAACAGACCTTTTGACGGGTATGGTAGGCGAGTTCAGCGAATTGCAGGGTATCATGGGTCGCGAATATGCGCGCCTCGACGGTGAAAAAGATATTGTTGCAGAAGCGATCTTCGAACATTATCTCCCGCGTTTCGCAGGCGATATCCTTCCGCAGACAGACCTCGGTCGTGTCGTCGGCATTGCTGACAAGATCGACAACATCGTGGCTACGTTCAGCCGCGGCCTTATCCCGACAGGTTCGCAGGACCCGTACGCACTTCGTCGTCAGGCACTCGGTATCGCACACATCTGCATCGCAGCAGGTTACTCCGTATCCATCGCTCGCATTGCGGCCAAAGCGGCAGAACTTCTCGGCCTTGATGAAGCAAAAACGGAAGAACTCGTTCGCGCTGTACAGGAATTCTTCGTGCTCCGTATGAAAAATATCTTGAGCGATGCAGGCGTTCGCTATGACATCGTTGATGCTGTCCTCGAAGCAGGCTGTGACGATGCGGCAGATACAGCAGCACGCGCACACGTGCTCCAGAACCACGACTTCAGCGTTGCGGTACAGGCACTCACGCGTGTTATGAATCTCGTAAAAGACAGCGAAATGCTCGCTGTTGATACGGCTCTCTTCGAAGCAGAAGCAGAAGGCGCTCTCTGGGAAGCGTTCAACAATGTGAAGGAAGTTGCTACGCATCAGGCTCGTTTGGAAGCACTCGTTGCACTCGCTCAGCCGATCGACAAGTTCTTCGCAGACGTTATGGTCATGGCAAAAGACGAAGCGGTGAAAAACAACCGTATCGCTCTTCTCAACCATATCAAACAGTTCGCTGGCGTTTTGGCTGACTTCAGAAAGATCGTCTAATTGAAAAAAGAAAAGCGCATGGATTCGCTCCGTGCGCTTTTTGTATCATATCGGAAAGGAATGATACGATGGATAACGTAATATTGCGGGAGGAAAAAACACGCCTTGTGCTGGATGAATTCCGTGTGCTTTCGGCTATCCCGCATCCGTCTACGGCAGAACAGGCAGTCGGCGATCATCTCGAACAGTCGCTTCGTGAAGCGGGGCTTACTGTATACCGCGATGCGTGCGGTAACCTGATCGCCGAGAAGCAGGCATCGGCAGGCTGTGAGGCATGGCCGACGACTATCCTGCAGGCGCATATGGATATGGTCTGTGTATCGGCAGACGGTGTCGTATACGATAAGTATACCGACCCCATTCGCCTTGTAGAAGACGGCGCATATCTCAAGGCGGACGGCACGAGTCTTGGTGCAGACGACGGCATCGGTGTGGCTGTCATCATGGTCATCTTGAAGGATACCTCGCTTGTGCATGGACCTATCCGCGCTATCTTCACTGTGGAAGAAGAAACATCGATGCGCGGTGCAAGTCAGCTTGATGCGAAGTGGCTCGACGGAGATTATCTCATCAATTGTGATTCGGAAGAAGTCGATACGATCACTGTCAGCAGTGCGGGCGGTATGCACATCGACGCAAGACTTACTTGCAAGCGTACCGCAAGACGAATAGGGACGACTGTCTGTCAAATCGAAGTCGGAGGATTGCTCGGTGGTCATTCTGGCGTCGATATCCACAAGGGGCGTGCCAATGCGATCCTTGTCATGGCAGATTGCCTATCACAGCTTGACGGCGTACGCCTTATCCGTTTGGACGGCGGTATGGCACGCAATGCGATTCCCGCAAGAGCGCGCGCACTCGTAGAGTTGCCTGCCGAGAAGGTGGGCGAAGCAGAGCAACTTCTGCAAACAGAGATGGCAAGACTTCGCATGCTGTATTCTGCGGAGCGCGGTCTTACGATATCGCTTAAAGAAACGGGAAGTGACGCACTGCCGATGACGAACGACTCTATGATAAGACTGATCTCATTCTGCCGACAACTCCCCAACGGTGTGCGCTCGATGCATCAAGCGATTCCGTCGCTCGTCGAATCGTCATCGAATGTCGGTGTCGCAGAAACGAACGGTAATATCATAGAATTTCGTATGCACCCTCGCAGTTCAAACGAAAGTGATATGGCATGGTATCGTCAGGCGGTCGGCGATATTGTCAAGTCGTGCGGGATGGAAGCAGACTTCTACGGAGAGATCCCTGCGTGGCCGTTAGCGAACGATAACCGCCTGGCACAGCTTGCCTCGGCCGTCTACAGAAAACAAAACGGCTCACCGATGAAGATAGAAGCCTGCCATGCGGGACTTGAATGCAGTTACTTTTATCAAAAAAATCCAAACCTAAAACTCATCTCGATCGGGCCTACCGTTGAGCACGTACACAGCCCACAAGAGCGTATCGCCATCGGCACGATCGCCGTACATCTTGATCTCATTGTCGGGATATTGGCAGAAATGGGCATGAAATAACGATGTGTCCTTGTGCATCATCATAACTGGCGGAGGTACATATGTATTCTGATTACAAAACATATCTTATTTTATTCGGCGGTGTGTTTGCGCTGTCGACATCGGCTATTTTTGTCAAGATCGCTGATGCACCTTCCGCCATTATCGCTTTTTATCGACTGCTTATTGCAGGCGCGGTCTTGGTGCCGTTCTGTCTGCTCAGCAGTAAGAGCCGCTTTGAGATCACCGCGTTTCAACGAAGACAGTGGCGGCAGATCATATCGGCAGGCTTCTTTTTAGCACTCCATTACGTGATGTGGTTTGAATCGCTGACATTCACCTCAATCGCAAGCTCGACTATGCTTGTTTCTATGCAGCCGTTATTTTCACTTGGGTTGGATCGGTTCGTACAACGAAGGACGATAACCAAAACCGCGCTGACAGGATGTATCGTTGCGCTGATCGGCTGCATCATCATTGGCGCAGGCGATTTTCGAATCAGCGGTGACAGTCTGTTCGGGGATATCCTGGCATTTGCGGCGGCAGGCGTGATCGCTCTTTACTTTTTTGTCGGCGAAACTGTCAGAAAAGACGTTTCTGCACTTACTTATTCTGTACTCAGTTATCTGATCAGTGCCGTTATCTTGGCCGTCTACTGTGTGGTTCGTGCGGAATCGTTTAGCGGATATACAGATAAAACATGGTTATCATTCCTCGGTCTGGCACTCATCGCCACGATCGGGGGGCAGTTCGTATTTAATCTTTTGCTGAAGAAGGTATCGGCATCTGTCGTAACGATGAGTATTCTGGGTGAGCCGATCGGTACGTGCATCTTAGCTTATTTGTTGTTGAATGAAGGGATCATGCTTCAGCAATTTGTTGGGATCGTGATCATTATGTTGGGGATGACGATATTTTTTTCTCGCCCGACATACTTGAAATAGTGTCGAAATAGAAAAAGAGTGGATACAGTTTTAGCTGTATCCACTCTTTTTCTATTTAATGAAGAACATTGGCTCGTACATCGTACTCTTGATGAGATGTCGTCCAAGTTTTGCCGTTCTGTGTGATGGTGACATTACCGTCGAATGTGGCAAGCTTCGTTTTCCAGTTGAACGAGGCCGTGTTGGAGGTGATCGTCAGTCCGTCACGCGAGAAGTGCGAGCCGCCTTTGATATAAGCCGTGCGTGCCGGACCTTTGACGTATACGCTGCCGCCTTTGAAGGTGATGCCGTCTTGCTTGAAGCTGACACCGTCATCGCCCCATACCTCCATCGTAACGGGAGAGAAGCGTGCGCTGTCTGCCGTAATGGTACGAGCACCGATCGTGATGA
>JAFSAX010000015.1 GCA_017442105.1 Selenomonadales bacterium
CATCTCGGAATGGGCATTGGGAAATTGGAAAACGAATCGTGATCTGACGCGTCGTTATGCCGATTATATGTCGCGTCATCTCAGTTGGGTCAATTTTTGTAAGGTAACGGGTCATACGGGCGTTGTTGGCAATGAATTAGCAGACAAGCTTGCCAAAGATGCGCTCGGTATCCGTTAAAACATCTTATTGAGAGCATTTTCTTTGAAGAGATTGCCTTCTTGAATATAGCGACGAACCATTTTTTCTGATTTATGACGAGTTTGTTTCATGATCTGTCGTTCGGCTACGTCATGTTGTGCCGCGCTGGTGGCGAATCCGCGTCGCAGGCTGTGTCCTGCGAATTGCTTGGGATTCAGTCCTGCCAGGGCGGTGTATTTTTTTACGATAAGTGCGACAGATTTATCCGAAAGCTGCGATATACCGACTTTCTTTGTCTTGCTGATCGGGCGGAAGATAGGACCGCTTTTGATGATGGCATGATCGAGCCATCTCTCCAATGCAGTAACAGCACATAAGTCGGTGTTTTGGCGATATGGGATAGCGATTCGTTCACCGATACCTTCTTGGTCGCCTTTGGAACGCTTGATGCGGATCATGACGCCTTCTTGCGAGAAGGTCAGGTCGTCATATTGCAGAGCGACAAGTTCCGAACGACGGAATGCGCCCGAGAAACCGAGAAAGAGAAGTGCTTTGTCACGGATACCTGTTAAGCCGAATGGTGCAAAATGCGGTTCTAAGAGTGCAAGGTCTTCCAACAGGATCGGTTGTTTCGGTGACTGAAAGATACCTTTTTCACGCTTGATCGCGGCAATCGAAGCTTTGACGAGCGGAGAGAGGATAGGATTGTCGCTTACGAAGCCTGCGGCGCGATGATTTTCGGATATTGCGCTTAAACGGCGCGAGATGGTATTGGCGGCTGCGTGGTCAGCGAGATCGTTGATATAGTTGACGACTGTTTCGGGTGCAGCGGGCAGTGATGTGGTTTTTTGTATTTGGCACCAGTAATGGAAATCGTTCCAATCGGCGAGATATGCTTTGAGCGTATTATCCGATTTGCTTTTAGTCAATCTGCGTTTGCTTTTGAGGGAAAGTTTTTTGTTTTGTTCGAGTATCTGTTCGTTTGCCAGTGCGAAATTGTTTGGCAGTTCTTTTGTCACGAGCCACACCTTCTTTCTACTCAATATTGTACCGTATTTTTTTATCTGTTGGCAATATGTATGAAATGAGGCTTCTTCCGATATACTAATTGCAATAGATAGAGGAAGGTGCTTAACATGGAGAGTAGTGTAAAGAAGAATTATCAAGCGTATATCAATCCGTCTGTTGTGCGTCTGTTGGAGTTCATGGGGATGGATGCTGTTGAAGTGCGCGGTGAAGGGATATATCTGTACGATTCGACTGGCAAAAAATATATAGATTGTCTTGGTGGATACGGTACGTTTGCGTTCGGTCATCGTCATCCTCGTATCGTAGAAGCGGTGAAAAATCAGCTTGATAAATTACCGCTTTCGGGGAAAGTTTTTTTGAGTCAAGCGTTATCGAATGCCGCCCGTCATCTGGCGATGATCACACCGCAAGGATTACGATACAGTTTTTGGTGCAACAGCGGGACAGAAGCAGTAGAAGGCGCACTCAAAACGGCTCGTCTTGTTACGCGGCGAAAGCGATTTGTTGCGATGAAGGACGGGTTTCACGGTAAGACGTTCGGATCGCTGAGCGTCAGTGGGAGAGATCTGTATCGTACACCGTTTGCGCCGATGCTTGATGAGGTCATACATATACCGTTCGGAGATGTCGATGCGCTTGAACGTGTGATGGATAAGACGATAGCAGGTGTTATCGTTGAACCGATACAAGGTGAAGGCGGTGTTATCATACCACCATGCGGATATCTTCGGGATATAAGAACGTTGTGTGACAAGTACGGTGCGCTGATGATAGCCGATGAAGTGCAGACGGGTATGGGACGCACGGGACGTGCATTTGCCGTTGAACGAGAAGATGTTGTTCCTGATATTCTTGTTTTGGCAAAAGCACTTGGTGGCGGTGTGATGCCGTGCGGTGCATTTATTGCGACGGAAGAGGTGTGGAGACCGTATTTTGATTATCCGTTTCTTCATACATCAACATTCGGCGGCAATCCGCTTGCGTGTGTGGCAGCTGATATGGCAATGACTGTATTGACAGAAGAAGGACTTGCGGAAAATGCGGCGAATAAGGGAGAGTATCTGCTGAAACAATTGCGAGGTCTGATGGCAGAATATCCTGATTTGATCTGCGATGCGCGTGGACGAGGGCTTCTCGTTGGATTGGAAATGCCGTCGGAGAGCCAAGCGGGATTATTGATGTCGGAGTTGGTGAAACGTGGTGTGATAGTGGCATATACGCTGAACAATCCAACGATCATTCGGTTGGAACCGCCGCTCATCATACAACGTGATGAAGTAGACATGGTGATAGAGCGTTTGGAAGATGCTCTGATACAGATAAAGAAATATGGAATATGAGTTAGTTGGAGGAGAAGCATGACGACATTTGAATTGATAAAACAGATGCCGTATTCGGCAGAAGTGGTATTTGAGCAGTTGTGTCATATGGAGCGGTATGTAGAGTCAATGAAGAATATCGAACGTTTGACGGTGCTTACGCGGACGGAAAATGCAGCTCAAACGCAGTGGGAAGCTGTACTGGACGGGCGAAAGATCATGTGGTCGGAAGAAGATACGTATGACAAAGAGGCGCATAAAATAGCATATCGACTGATCGAAGGTGATTTCAGCGAGATGACAGGCAGTTGGTGCGTCGAGGATGTGGAGGATGGATGTACGGTCACGCTTAATGTATCGTTCGCATTCGGCATTCCGATGCTGGCAATGTTCGTTGAACCTATTTTAAAACGCAAATTAGAAGAAAACAGTCATATGTTGTTAGATGGTATTGAAGCATATCTGAGAACAAAGTAATAGAGGGAGAAGATGTACTATGAGTCGTGGACAGAAACTTGTTATGATGTATCAATTAGACGAATCGAAAGACAAAATCAAAGAGATCGCGAAAAAATTCCAGATCACAACGAAAACGATTTCCCGGGAAATGATCGGGGAAACGATGGGGCATCTGATCGGACGCAAAGGATTCGGTGCGGCAAAAACAAAAACAGAAGATACGACAATGAATGAACCGATGCTTGTTATGGACGGTCTTCAAGGTAATTCGCTCAACGTTTTTTTGAAAGCGCTCCAAGAAGCAGGCATATTCATACCGCTCAAGGCTATCATTACGCCGATCAATCTCTCGTGGTCGTTTTGCAAGCTGTATCATGCAATTGAAGAAGAAGACAGAGAGATGCGTCAGGCGAAATAACGATATAAAAAAGAATGTCTTAACAGACATTCTTTTTTATATGTGGAGATAATAGGCTTTTCACGTGATAAGAGAAGGTTTTTCTGTGTGGAATAGCCAATATATATAAAGTTATACAAGTTGAAAAATAAGGGGAATATCGTTATGTTGCCAAAATTTATATTGATCGACGGAAGCAGTTTGATGCATCGTGCATTCTATGCGTTACCGATCTTATCGTCTTCCAAAGGAGAATATACGAACGCTATTTATGGGTTTGCGATGATGCTTTGTAAGCTGATCGAGAATACCCATCCAACTGCGATGGCGGTTGCGTTCGATAAGAGCCGTATTACGTTTCGCTCGGAAGTCTATGAAGGATATAAGGCGAATCGTTCGGCAACACCGCCCGAATTGAAAGAGCAGTTTGCAACGGTGCAGGAACTTATCGGTTCGCTCGATATTCCTGTATTGGAGATAGATGGCTATGAAGCGGATGATATTATTGGGACGCTGTCTGCTAAGGCAGAGGCGAATGGTTATGAAACGATCATCGTAACGGGTGACCGTGATGCACTTCAGCTGTTAAGCCCGACGACACACGTGATGTTCACGCGCAAAGGGGTAACGGAGATAGACTGGTACGATGAGGCGGTTTTTGAAGCGAAATATGAGCTCAGACCCAAGCAACTGATTGATATAAAAGGCTTGATGGGCGATTCGTCCGACAATATCCCCGGAGTACCCGGTATAGGCGAAAAAACGGCGCTCAAGTTACTCAAAGAATACGGAAGTGTTGAGTCTGTACTCGATCATGTTGATTCGATAAAAGGCAAGAAGTTAAAAGAAAACTTGGTAACATATCGCGATGACGCTCTCATGTCTAAACGATTGGCGACGATCGTGAGAGATATGCCGATCGCGTTCGTGCCTGATGAATTTGCATTTGCGCCCGAATGGGAGAAAGTAAAGCCGATGCTTGAACGATTCGAGCTTCGTACGATCATTGGTAAGTTTGCGCCTCTTTTGAAGATGGAAACAGAGGGAACAAAACAAATCGCAGTCATTTACAATGGTGATGCTGAAGAAGCGAAAGCACTTGCTAAACGTATTCGCGAAGAAAAGCAGATGGCGTTCGCACTTGTGACAGAAGGCAAGATGCCTTCGTATGAAGCTGTGGGAATCGCAGTTGCCGATGGGGAGAAAGTCTGCTGGTGGGATCGTAGTGCAGAGGGTTTCCAAACGATGCGTGCGCTTTTATCCGATGATTCTATCGAAAAGATCACGTATGATTGGAAACGTGTATATCATACATTCACAGAAACGATAGATATAGAAAAACAGAATATTTTTGATGTGATGATAGCGGCGTATCTGGCTGATGCGACGAGCAATAATTATGCGATAGAAGAATTGGTGGGGCAGTATTTGCCTGAATATTGCTTTGGAAAAACAGAGGATGCTAAGCAAGTTGCGGTGCAAACGGCAGGTTGTTTGAACGCGTTGGCCAGAGCGATCGGTGAAAGGATCGCATCTTTGGAGATGGAACCGCTTTGCCATGAGATCGAGTTTCCATTGATTCGTGTATTGGCAAAGATGGAACAGAAAGGCATCTTTATTGATCGTGCGAAATTGGCAGAAATGTCAGTGCGGATCGGCGATCAGATTGCTCGATTAACAGATGAGATACACGCTCTGGCAGGAGAGGAGTTCAATGTTAATTCGCCAAAACAGTTGGGTGTCGTTTTGTTTGAAAAGCTGCACCTGCCTGTTGTAAAAAAGACGAAGAGTGGTTATTCGACGAATGCAGAGGTATTGGAAGAACTTCGTAAATATCACCCTGTTATTGAGAAGATACTTGAATATCGTATGCTGACAAAATTGAAGTCTACGTACCTTGATGCGATGGATGGACTCATTTCGCCTGTTAGTGGAAGAGTCCACACAACATTTAATCAAGAAGTAACGGTAACGGGACGACTCAGCAGCTCCGATCCGAACTTGCAGAACATTCCCGTGCGGACAGAGCTTGGACGAGAGATCCGTTCACTTTTTATCCCGGGGAACGGATATGATTATCTGATGTCTGCCGATTATTCACAGATAGAGCTTCGCGTATTGGCTGATATCTCGCAAGATGATAACTTTGTACAGGCGTTCCGTAAAGGGGAAGATATTCACAGCCGAACGGCGGCAGAGGTATTCGGTGTGCCGATGGAGGAAGTAGACGGTGGATTGCGTCGCAAAGCAAAAGCCGTAAACTTCGGTATCGTATACGGGATAAGTGATTTTGGTTTGTCGCGTGATTTGAACGTGACGAGAAAAGAAGCGAAACAATATATCGACAGCTATTTTGCAAAATGTGTCGGTGTGAAGAAGTTCATTGACGAGATCGTGCAGGAAGCACGTGAGGCGGGATATGTAACGACGCTGTTCGGCAGACGAAGAGAGCTGCCTGAGATCAACAGTAAGAATTTTATGCGTCGCGGTTTTGCGGAACGAACGGCAATGAATACGCCGATCCAAGGAAGTGCGGCCGATATCATCAAAAAGGCAATGATAGAAGTAGACAGTGCGCTTCGCAAAGGCGGTTTCAAAAGCCGAATGTTGTTGCAGGTACACGATGAGTTGGTCGTTGAGGTCGTCAAAGAAGAGTTGGAAGAAGTAACAGCGTTGGTAAAAGATTTGATGGAGCGGGCGGTACAGCTTAGTGTTCCGCTTACGGTAGATGTAAATTACGGTGAGAACTGGATGGATGCCAAATAAGGAGGAAGTGCGATGCCTGAGATGCCCGAAGTTGAAACGATACGCAAAGACTTATCAAGACGTGTCTGCGGAAAACAGATCATCTCGGCAGAGGTACGCCTTGTTCGGCAACTGCGTGCACCAAAAACGGTAGCAGAATTCGAAACGCTCGTTGTTGGTAAAACGATTCATATGATAGACAGGCGCGGGAAATATCTTTTATTTGACTTTGATGATGTCAGTCTTGTTATTCATCTTGGCATGACAGGTCAGCTCTATTATGCGCAGACCATAGATGATATTGATCTGACGCATGTGAGGTTTTTGTTCCGATTGGATTCGGGCGAATATATCGTTTTTGCGGATATTCGAACATTCGGTGGTGTTTATGCGCTGAAAAAAGAACAGCTTGGGGAGATCCATGGACTGGCGACGCTCGGACCGGAGCCACTTTCTGAAGAATTGACGGCAACGTATTTGTCACCGCGTCTTGCGAAACGAAAAAGTCCGATCAAAGCCTTTTTGTTAGATCAAAAACAAGTGGGCGGGCTTGGTAATATCTATGTAGATGAGGCGCTGTTCGCAGCGGGAATACACTCGATGCGAAGCTGTGATTCGCTGTTGCCGGAAGAAGTAGAAAAGCTGATCGTCGGTATCAATCGTGTTATCTCAGACGGGATTCGTGATGGTGGGACGACATTTCGTGATTATCGCAACGGAGAAGGCGGCAAAGGTGATCATCAGAATCATCTGTTCGTATATGGGCGTGGTGCAATGCCTTGTGTAGTTTGTGGAAATATGATCGAAAAATGTACGGTCAGTGGCAGAGGGACGCACTATTGCGCATTGTGCCAGAAGTAGGAGGTCATACGATGTATATCATAGGATTAACAGGTTCGATAGCAAGTGGGAAAAGTACTGTCAGTCGTATTCTTGCAGATTGCGGTGCGCCCATTGTTGATGCCGATCTGATCGCGCGTGCTGTGGCAGAGCGCGGTGAGATAGGATGGCAGAAGATCGTTGAAACATTTGGTGAAAGCGTGCTTCAGGCGGATGGACAGCTCGATCGCGGGAGAGTCGGCGAAATGATCTTTCGTGATGCGACTAAGAGAGCAGAGCTTGACCGCATTATGCATCCGATCATTCTGGAGAGAATGAAAGAAGAGATCGCAGCATATGAAGAGCAAGGCAAAACGATCGTGATACTTGATGTTCCGCTTTTACTGGAACTCGGTTGGCAAGATAAGGTATCTGTCGTATGGCTCGTTGCCGTATCGCCTGATACGCAGAAACGACGCTTGATGGCGCGCAATAATTTAACGGAAGAACAGGCGATGGTACGGATTGCTTCGCAGATGAGCATTGAAGAAAAACGCCGATATGCCGATGTCATTATCAACAACGATGGTACGCTCGAAGAAACAGAACAGACTGTTCGTACAAACTGGACTGAAACAAAACGGATGCTAAATGAAGAGTAAGAAGCATAGGAATAAAAAAACAGTACGGAGGGATAACAGAATGCGGACTTGGATAAAAGTGGGAATCATTTTTTTGATCCTTGTATTCGGTGCAAAGGCGATTCATGATTCCGGTTGGTTTCAACGCAAATATGTATATCCCTATATGTACCAAGAATATATCTACGACTCTGCTCTTGAATGGGAGGTAGACCCTGTCCTTGTTATCAGTGTGATGCATTCGGAAAGTAAATTTTCGATCCATGCGCAGTCACGTCGTGGTGCACTCGGCTTGATGCAGTTGATGCCCGATACAGCACTGTGGATCGCTTCACAGATACAAGACAATACGTTTACACTCGATAAGTTGTATGATCCTAAAACAAATATTCGATACGGAACATGGTATCTGTCATCTTTGAAACGTGAGTTCAAAGGCAACGAAGTATTGATGCTTGCTGCATATAATGCAGGTCGCGGAAATGTAAAACAATGGATGGAAAAGTATGGTTGGGGATTTGATTTTTCTGATTATGAGAAGATACCGTTTGATGAAACGCGAGGGTATGTCGCGAAAGTATTGCAGAATAAACAAGCATATTTGACGCTGTATGAAGATTGACGGTGAGGTAATGGTGAGAGCATGAAGCAAATAAAATGGGACAAAGAGATGGTGGGACTTGCATGCGGCTGCATTTGTTTGATCGGTGCTATCGGTTGGTCGCAATATCAACATGTGACAACGGAAGAGGTGCGTCCCGACAGCAGTGTTATCATCAATGAAGAATTAGATCGCCAAAAAGAGATGGACAAACATATCGTGCGTGTGACAGACCGCATGATGCAGCTGGAACAGTCACTTTGGATGCTCGGTGAAAAATTACCTGAGATCAAACAACATATGACAGCAAAAAATGTTAGGCTGGAGGCCAGAACGGTTGCGGTGGGCAATGGGTCGCGATTGGTTGCACAATACCTAAATAAACCGACAACACAACGCAGCAGTACATTTGATGTTACGATGCCGTCTCTTGTGACAGCTTATGAGATAGATATGATCTTAGCAGAATCTCCCTTGGCGGGATTGGGACGAGCCTTTGTGGAAGCGGAGGCAGAGTCGAAGGTCAATGCAATGTTTTTGCTTGCGCTTGCTGTTCATGAGTCGAATTGGGGTTCATCGGTACTTGCTCGAGAAAAGAACAATCTGTTCGGTTTTGGTGCATATGACAGCAATCCGTATCATGGTGCCAAAGTGTTTGCATCGAAAGAAGAGTGCGTGAAACACGTTGCACGGTTTTTGCGCGAGCATTATCTCGAAGGCGTTTATTATCGCGGTACGACGATCCAGAATATCAATCAGACCTATGCAAGTGACCGTGCGTGGGGCGAGAAGATATTCGCAACGATGACACGGCTTGACAGCAAGATTCAAAACTTGGGATTGTCGGAATAAGATGGTAGCAGAGCTGTAAAAAACGAGGTGTATATTTAACGCCAAAAGCCGTTAAATGATCAATGTGATACCTTGAATATCAACGGAATATTTGTGGAAAAAAGTAGAAAAAAACAAAAGAATTGATTGACATTTATATATCATTCTTCTATAATTAAGAAGAAACATAAGTGCCTTTTAAACTGGTTCTGTGAGACTGGTAAGGGATGTTAGCTGATGTGATACTTACCTTCTTACGTATAATATTTTATTTTACGAGAGAAGGTTTTTTTATGCGCAAGCATAGTATGGACAAGTGGGATAATTGTACCCTTGTCCGAGTGGTTTATGCGGATTGTGCATAATATCAGATGATGTTTAACTCCCTGTCGACAGTCGGCAGGGAGTTTATTTTATTAGGGAGGGAACGACGAGTGGACAAAAGCAAAATCTCGCTGAGAAACAAACACATTTTGGACTTGGAGTATTTGTCGGCAGAAGAAATCGATTTGATTTTGAACACGGCAAAAGAAATGAAGAAGTTGGTTGGTCGCGATATCAAAAAAGTGCCTGCACTTCGCGGTAAATCGATCGTCAACTTATTCTTTGAACCAAGCACGAGAACACGTACTTCGTTTGAATTGGCAGGTAAATATTTGGGAGCTGATGTCGTTAATATTACGACGAGCTCGAGCAGCGTTGTCAAAGGCGAAAGCCTTCGTGATACGCTCTACACGATCGAAGCAATGGGAACGGATATCATCGTTATGCGTCATAAAGCAGAAGGTGCTGCCGAATATGCAAGTCAGATCGTAAGTTCCCGTATTATCAATGCAGGGGACGGTGCACACGCACATCCGAGCCAAGCACTTCTCGATCTTTTCACGATCCGTCAATATAAAGGCGACGTAGCAGGTAAAAAAGTTGCTATCCTCGGCGATATCTTGCACAGCCGTGTAGCACGTTCCGATATCTGGGGCCTTCGTAAACTCGGTGCAGAAGTTCATTTGGCAGGTCCGCGTACGCTGATGCCGCGCTATATTGCAGAACAAGAAGGCGTATATGTACACGACAGAGTAGAAGATGCGATCGACCAAGCTGATGTAATCAACGTACTTCGTATCCAGCTTGAACGCCAAAAAACGGGTCTTTTCCCGTCGCCGCGTGAATATGCACGTATCTTCGGTCTTAACAAAGATCGTTTGGCACTCGCAAAACCCGATGCGCTCGTACTTCATCCGGGTCCGATGAATCGTGGCCTTGAAATTTCGCCTGATATTTCGTATTGTGACCAGTCGGCTATCCAAGAACAGGTCAAAAACGGTCTTTCGGTACGAATGGCATTGTTATTCTTAGTCTTGATGGGAGGTAAGAACATTGAAGCTGATTCTTAAAGGCGGATGCGTTATCGATCCGGCAAACGGTATTGAACAGATTGCCGATGTATTGATCGAAGACGGTAAAATTGCACAGGTTGGAACTGATATTACGGCAGAAGGTGCCGAAATCAAAGATGTAACAGGCAAGGTTGTTGCTCCGGGCTTTATTGACCTCCACATGCACTTGCGTGAACCGGGTCTGGAAGCAAAAGAAGATATGCAGACAGCAACACAGGCTGCGGCAGCGGGCGGTTTTACGACGATCTCCTGCATGCCAAATACAAAACCTGTTGTAGACAGTCTTGTACTTGTAAATGGTCTGAAACAGCGCGCACAAGAAGTCGGTATTACAAAAGTACAGGTTATCGGTGCGGTCAGCAAAGGCCAAAAAGGGGAAGAACTTGCAGAACTTGGCGATATGTGCCAAGCGGGTGTAATGGCTTTCTCCGATGATGGGCATTATGTTAATAATTCGAACCTTTTCATGAATGCACTTGACTATATCGTGCCGTTCGGCAAACGTATCATCTCGCATGCAGAAGTTCATTCGCTCGTATGCGACGGTCATATGCACGAAGGCGCACGTTCGGCCATGCTTGGTGTCAAAGGTCGTCCGTCGGTTGCAGAAGATATTGCAGTAGCACGTGATCTCTTGATCGCAGATTATATTGGCGGTAAAGTCCATATCGCTCATGTCAGCACAAAAGGTGCAGTTGAACTTATCCGTCAGGCGAAAGCACGCGGCATCGATGTAACGGCGGAAGTAACGCCGCATCACTTGTCGCTTACTGATGAGATCGTAACGATGGCGAACACGGCAACGAAAGTCAATCCGCCGCTTCGTTCGCGTGACCATGTTGAGGCAATGATCCAGGGTCTTAAAGACGGTACGATCGATGCGATCGCAACAGATCATTCTCCGCACGCATTCGAAGAAAAAGACCGCGAATATTGCTTCGCTCCGAGCGGTTTCTCCGGCCTCGAGACGGCACTTGGCGTTGTCTTGACACATTTGTACCATACGGGTCTTTTCACGTTGTCTGAAGTCGTAGAACGTATGACGGCTGCTCCGGCTCGCGTTATGGATCTCGCTGAAGGTACTTTGTCGGTCGGTGCTTCTGCCGATGTGGTCGTATTCGATCCTGATGCAGAGTGGACGGTTGATCCGAAAGAATTCTATACAAAAGCAAAAATGACACCGTACGAAGGCATGAAGCTGAAAGGGAAAGCTGTCATGACGATCGTTAACGGTAAGGTTGTAATGGAGAACGGACAGATCACTGCATCGTGTCTGTAATTCCCAGATTATTCGGAGGTGTAGTATGAAAGGGAAATTGGTATTGGAAGACGGCAGTGTATTTCACGGCGAGCTGGTACAGGCTTGCGATGCTGTCGGTGAAGTAGTGTTCTATACAGGTATGGGTGGATACCATGATGTTTTGAGCGATCCTTCGTACAGCGGACAGATCGTTACGATGACATATCCGCTTATGGGTAATATCGGTATGATCGATCTCTTGGAACAGAAACCGTTCGTAGGCGGTTTTATCATTAGTGAATTGTGTGAAAAACCGAATCACTACTTGAACAAAACGACGCTTGGCGAATACTTGGAAAAAACGAATACACCGTGTCTTTATAATGTAGATACACGTGCTATCACGCGTCACATTCGTAACAATGGTACGATGAGAGGCGTTATCGTAGCAGATGATATGGCACAGGCTGATGTCGATGCACTTCTTGCACAGGCGGCAGTAACGAATCTTGTAGAAGCTGTTACGACGAAAGAAGCATACGCAGTAGGTGAGGGCGACGTACATGTTGTCGTGCTCGATCTCGGCGTAAAACCGGGTGTCTTGGATTTCTTGCAAAACAAAGGCGCACGCGTAACGGTCGTTCCCGCAACGGCGACGGCAGAAGAGATCCTTGCTCTCGATCCGAGCGGTATCGTGATCTCGAACGGCCCGGGCAATCCGAAAGATGTATCGGCTGATGTCGTGGCTACAGTAAAAGCTCTCGCAGGCAAAAAACCGTTACTCGGTATTGCGCTCGGTCATCAGGTTATCGCACTTGCACTCGGTGCTGATACGACGAAATTGAAATTCGGTCATCGTGGTGCGAACCAGCCGGTCAAAGACTTGGCTAACGGCCGTGTATATATCATGTCGGAAAACTACAGCTACGTTGTTGATGAAGCATCGCTTGCAGGCACAGAACTTGAAGTAGTGCAGAAAAATGTCAACGATGATTCGGTCGAAGCACTTCGCCATAAGAGCCTTCCGATCTTCACGATTCAATATTATCCGGAAGCAAATGTTGAAACGGCAGACAATTATGAAGTAGTAGGCCAATTCTGGGCGCTTATGGAAAAGGGGGAATAACTCGTGCCAAGAAAAGCGAATTTGAAAAAAGTAATGGTAATCGGCTCCGGTCCGATCGTTATCGGTCAGGCAGCAGAATTTGACTATGCAGGTACGCAGGCTTGCCGTGCGCTCAAAGAAGAAGGCTTGGAAGTAGTCCTTGTCAACAGTAACCCTGCAACGATCATGACGGATGCGAATATCGCAGACCGTGTATATATCGAACCGCTTACAGTAGATTTCCTTGAAGAGATTATCGCCAAAGAACGTCCTGACGGTCTCCTTGCAACGCTCGGCGGTCAGGCAGGTCTTAACCTTGCGGTTAAATTGGCAGAAAACGGTGTTCTCAGAAACTATAATGTAGAGCTTCTCGGTACGTCCCTTGAAGCGATCAAAAAAGCAGAAGACCGCGAAATGTTCAAAGATACGATGCAGGCGATCGGCGAACCGATCCCTGAAAGCGTTATCGTAGAAGATATCGAAGGTGCACTTAAATTCGCTGCAGAGATCGGCTATCCGCTTATCGTACGTCCTGCTTACACGCTCGGCGGTACAGGCGGC
>JAFSAX010000016.1 GCA_017442105.1 Selenomonadales bacterium
ATCTAACTTGCAGGGGGTTTTTGATTTGATGAGCAGATATGGGAGAGAGGAGCAATGCTGAAAAATAAGCTTGTATCATTTTGTGTGGTACAGGCTTATTTTCTTTTCTCCTAAGAAAAAGTCGAGTATAATAAAACCATACGCGTTTTGCGTAATGGATAGAGCAGAAATAGGTGTTTATATGGAAAAAGGAAAAAGGCCGGTCGTCATCGTTGCGTTGATAACGGCATTATGTTTATTGGGAGATTCCATGCTATACGTGGTGCTTCCGATGTATTGGCAAGAGGTTGGTTTGACATCATTATGGGAAGTCGGCGTGGTTCTGTCGACGAATCGTTTGGTGCGACTTCCGCTCAATCAGGTAGTCGGTTGGGTCTATCAACGGGTATCGGTGAAGACTGCTTTGACAGTCGCTGTTGTGTTGGGGATACTGACTACGATCGGATATGCCGTGGCATCGACATTTGCGATGTGGGTAGCGATACGTGCTCTTTGGGGAATATCGTGGACGTTCTTGCGTTTGGGCGGATACTACGTGGTACTTGAATGTTCGCCTGAGAAAAATCGCGGTCAGTACATGGGTCTATATAATGGACTCCATCGTTTGGGGCATCTGGGCGGGGCGTTGCTAGGCGGTATCCTGGCTGAAGCGTTGGGCTATCATATGATGGCTGTTGTCTTCGGCATCATCACGTTGCCTGCAATCGTTCCTCTTGGCATGTTGAAAAATGTAAAGATAGAAGGTCTTACGCAGGATCGAGGCTCGGTACAGTTGCCGAAAACGATTTGGTTGAAAAGCTCGTTCCTGTGGCTGATGGGAACAGGTTTCGTCGTTACTATGCTGTACTATGGTATGTTCACAACGATCTTGACACCGCTTGTTCATCTGCACGTAGATCCAATCATGATCGGAGCAGGTGTAGTGATCGGTGCAACGGCATTAAGTGGTATTTTGCAGGCGATCCGCTGGGGATGGGAACCGTGGGGAGCGCCATGGGTCGGTAAGCTTTCTGACCACTTTGGAAGTCGTAGCGGTATGCTTGCAGTATCGTTTGCTGTGACGGCTGTTTTGTTTGGTCTGATGACGCTTGATGTGCCGATGTTATTGTGGATACTGATCGTTCTCGGCGTGCAGATGGGCGGTACGTGCCTGACTACCTTGGCTGACTCGGCAGCAGCAGACCGTGCGGCAGAACTGGGCAGAATGTCCGTCATGACGTGGTTTGCCTTTGCATTTGACGTAGGTGCGGCGATCGGTCCGCTCTTGACCTTCTTCTTAGTAGCTCACGCAGGAATCCATTCCGTCTGTATTGCAGGTGCTATCTTCCTGATGATCTTCGCAATCTATTGGGGGCGGAAGAGAATTGCGTTAGGATAAATATGAAAAAGGACTATAGATGCATGCTCGCATGTAACTAAAATTTGCAGAAACCGTCAATTTCTTGATTTTTCTGACTAAATATGCTATTATTATAAACAACGCTGTTGGTGTTGTGAAAAGCCACGGCAGTATGACTATATAAACTTAATGCTCTGCCTAGTGGCAGAGCATTTTTTATTAGATCAGATTATAATAAGGGGCAGTAAAATGAAAGCGTTGCTTTTTGAAAAAAGAGTAGATCAGTCTTTATTGAAGTCAGGATTGACCATACCGAAAAGTGTTCAAAATACTCTTTTGGATGTTATTGGTATTCGACTTTCTAAAGGCGAAAAAGAAAGTATTCAAGTGGTTGTAGGTGAAAATAAATATGAAGCCATAATTACAAATGTTAACTTTAGGGAATCGGTTACGGATAGAGAAGTAGTGCAAATTCGCTATTCTGAGGGGAGCGCGATTTGCCAAGAATTAAAAAGAGTCTTTCTGAAGAGTATGCAGTATATAGCGAGTGGGCAAGGAAATATCCTTTCTACTGAAGGAAAAGAATATGTCGAAGTTTATGCTATCGGTGAAAAGACATTGGAGTTCAAGTGTTATCCCGATAATAGTGTAAAAAAAGAGTTCTTGAAGTATATCGGGAACAAAGATAGCTTAGCCGGATATTCACGATCGTATAAGTTGGTGTTATATAAAGATTTTTTCTCCTTGATGGATGATAGTGGTTCGGCATCCGGTTATAAGGTCGCCGAGGCTTTTCGGAATTTCTATGTAGAT
>JAFSAX010000017.1 GCA_017442105.1 Selenomonadales bacterium
GGCATGATCGTCTACTCGGGCGGCGGTGCATACGGCCAGCCGTTTATTCATCAAGGCGCGGTCGCGCTGAAAGATACGCTGGAGCAGGACAGTGAGATGTTCCCGATCTTCGGCAAACGTATTGCAGAAAAAGCACAGGAGCTTTTCGCAAAATAAGAAAAGCAGGTGCTTTGACAGATGGCACGGCATCGTCCGCGCCAATATATTTGATTCCAAGAGAGAAGAGTGGGTAGTATGGAAATAGAGATCAGAATCAATCAAAAACAATGTAAAGGCTGCAGAATATGTACGACATTTTGCCCGAAGGGCGTGCTTGCGCTCGACGCACTCGGCAAGATGAGTATTGCGAATAAAGAAGCTTGTATCGGTTGCGGTCAATGTGAACTTCGTTGCCCCGACTATGCAATTCAGGTAGATAAGAAGGTGACGAAATGACAAAAGCAAGATTGATGCAAGGTAACGAAGCGTGTGCAGAAGGCGCACTCGCGGCAGGTGTCCGTTTCTTCGGCGGATATCCGATCACGCCGTCGACGGAGATCGCAGAGCAGATGGCTCTTCAGCTTCCGAAATTCGGCGGTACGTTCATTCAGATGGAAGACGAGATCGCTTCGATGGCGGCTGTCATCGGTGCCTCTCTCGCAGGTAAAAAAGCACTCACGGCAACGAGCGGCCCGGGCTTCTCCTTAAAACAGGAGCTGATCGGTTATGCGGCTTGTGCCGAGATCCCTGTTGTTATTGCCAATGTACAGCGTGTAGGCCCGTCTACGGGTCAGCCGACCAGCCCGTCGCAGGGCGATGTCATGCAGGCACGCTGGGGCACGCACGGCGACCATCCGATGATCGCGCTTTCGCCGTGGTCGGTACGTGAAGCGTTCGATGTTGCGGTCAAAGCCGTCAACTATTCGGAGCGTTTCCGCACGCCTGTCATCATTCTCCTCGATGAGATCGTCGGTCATATGCGCGAAAAAGTAGAGCTTCCCGAAACGGTAGATGTCTACCCGCGCCGCACGCCGAAAGCAGGCGCGCTTCCGTATGAACCGATGGAAGACCTCGTGCCGAGCCCTGCCAACTTCGGTGAAGGTTCGCATATGCACGTAACGGGTCTTATCCATGACGAAACGGGCTTCCCGTCGGGCAGTGCCAAAGTAACGGCAACGGCAACCGATCGTCTTCACCAAAAGATCGCCATCGCACAGGATGAGATCACGCATTACGACGAATTCTTCATGGATGATGCCGAATATGCAGTCCTCGCTTACGGCGGTACGGCACGTACGGCATACGCGGCAGTCGAAGCGGCTCGCGAAAAAGGTATTAAAGTCGGCATGGTACGCCTGATGACGATCTGGCCGTTCGCTGATAAAGTCGTCAAACAAGTTGCAGAAAAAGTCAAAGGTATCCTCGTGCCCGAACTGAACTACGGTCAGCTCGTGCGCGAAGTAGAAAGAGCGGCGGGCGGTAAAGCACTCGTTAAGTCGCTCGCGAAATACAACACTGAAATTTTCGTTCCCGACGAGATCGAAACGGGAATCAACGATATGATCGCGGAGGTAGAGTAAGATGAGAAGCTATGAAAAATATTTTCGTATGAACCGCCTCCCGCACATCTGGTGCCCCGGCTGCGGTAACGGTACTGTGATGAAAGCCATCGTACAGGCGATCGAAAAACAGAACCTCGACCAGGACAAAACGATCATCGTATCGGGTATCGGCTGCTCGTCGCGTGCGTCGGGCTACATGAACTTTGATACCGTACATACGGCACACGGCCGTGCGATCCCGTTCGCAACGGGTATCAAGCTCGCCAACCCCGAGCTCAACGTTATCGTCATCACAGGTGACGGCGACTGCACAGCCATCGGCGGCAACCACTTCATCCACGGTGCGCGCCGCAATATCGACCTTACGGTCGTTCTCTTCAACAACAACATCTACGGTATGACAGGCGGTCAGGCATCGCCGCTCACACCGACGACGCACAAAGCAACGACGGCTCCGTACGGTGCGGTAGACCGTCCGTTCGATCCGTGCAATCTTGCCGAAGCGGCAGGCGCATCGTTCGTTGCCAGAAGTACGACGTACCATGTCACGCACCTTACCGACATGATCGCCAAAGCCATCGACAAAAAAGGTTTCTCGCTCGTAGAAGCCATCACGCAATGCCCGATCGGCTACGGCCGCCGCAACAAACTCGGTGACGGTCCTGCGATGCTCGAAGCAATGCGCGATACGGCTGTTATGAAAGCGGCGTACGACAAGCTCGCGCCCGAAGTACAGCAGACGAAATACCCGATCGGTATTTTCTGTGACAAAACGATGCCCGAATATACCGAACAGTACAGAAAAATTCAGATCATGGCGGGAGGTATTGCAGAATGAAACAGATCCGTTTATCCGGCTCGGGCGGACAAGGCGTAATAACCGCCGCTATCATCATGGCAGAAGCCGCTGTTGCCGAAGGCAAAGAAGCTGTACAGACGCAGTCCTACGGCCCTGAAGCACGCGGTGGTGCTTCCAAAGCGGAAGTCATCATCTCCGATGCGCCTATCTACCATCCGAAAGTAACGACCCCCGACCTCCTCTTGGCAATGACCCAGCAGGCGGCAGACAAATATATCAAAGACCTCGCATCTGATGGTATCCTCGTCATTGACGAAGACCTCGTACCGAACCCGCCCGCACACGGCACTATCGTACGTGTACCGATCACACGCATGGCTGTCGAAGAGATCGGCAAAGACCTCTTCGCCAACATCATCGCACTCGGTGTCGTCACGAAACTCTCGGGCGACGTATCGCTCGACGCTGTGCGCGAAGCCGTTGCAAGTCGTGTACCGCCTGCAACGCTTGAAAAAAATATGAAAGCATTGGAACTCGGTTTCAAAGCGGCAGAATAAAAAAAGAGAGGATAGCTCGTCTATCCTCTCTTTTTCTCTCGTTTCGTCACTTTTTATGAAAAACTGCCAAGCGATTTACAAATGACAAAAATCTGTTATACTGAAATAAGACGGTTACACCGTCATTTTATCGCCGTATTATGACGGAAATACATATACCGTATGCGCAATATGCCAACTATCTCCCTTAGGCAAACGCGCAGGAAAGGAGAATGATATGGGAGTATTTGAACGAACAAATTATGAAAACATATTGGCGGAATTAGGCCGCATCCTCGGTGCCGATGACCGCGTGACGGGTATGATACCCGACACGGAGGGCGATCCGAGTGCTGCCGAGAGCTACGGCAGGCAGTACTACAAGCAGCTGGCACCGATCGCCGCAAGACAATTTCCGGTCGTAAGCGCGCTTACGAATACCGGAATACAGTTGATGCAGCCGAACGGCGCGCAGGAACTTTGGCGCGATGCAAAAGACGGCTATACAAGGGGCAAAAGCAATTTTGCCACAGGCTTGTCGCTTGCCGATGATGCCGAGATGTTCCCCGACAGGCAGGTACGTCTTGCGGACGGTACGGTCGGCAGTGAAGAACGTATCCGCGATTACAAGTGGGAAGGGCTGGAGGAATTGGGGCGAGGCATTGGTTACGGCGCCCTCAATATCCCCGATGCGGTGCTTGGGCTTGCTGTCGATGAAGATGATCCGCTCCGTGCGCCATTGTACACCCAAAAACGTGAACTGGCCTATGAGCCGACAGGTGATGAAGCGGTAGACAGCGCGCTTTCGGCAGTCCATACGCTGGGCAGTGTTATCGGTGAATCGGGCGGTACTTACGGAACAGGTAAGGTGCTTACCGGTCTGGCGAAAGAGGGACTGCGTACCGTAGCACCGCATGTACCGCACATGGTCGATATGCCCGACGCGGTAAAGGCCATGATACCAAACTCTGCTTATAATATGATGGGGCGCGTGCCGCATATCGAAGATGTGCTGAAATCAAAACTTGGTCCCGATGTCTACAACGCTATTGCGAACGGTGTCATCGATGTCGCCACAGTCCATCAGATGGCCAAGGAAGAAAACTGGGACAGTAAAGAACTTGAGCTGATACTCGAGTTGCTGGCTGTCGCTCTTTCGGGATATGAGGTTAAAAAAACACTGCCGATGAAGAAGGATTGGACACTTCCTACGCCGACGGTGTATCCGAAGAAACCGCCCGAGCCGACAGAAGAGAGCATCAATCCGCACGTACCAAGACTCATGGGAAACGAGAAAGGGATCGTGCGCGATAAATATAACAATCCGAAATTTATCTTGCCCAAAGAATACATCGATCCCAAGACAAAAAAACCGTATCCGTGGGCACCTGTGCCGCATCAGATGGGGAAAGGGTTCGATCAAAAGAAAAAAGAGCTGAGAAGAAGTGCTGCGTACAAGGAAGCCGAGGCGAGAGAGTTTGGCCGATATGTACACGATATCCACAATGAAGAGATCGACGTACAGATGCCTCAATCGCTGGTAGGTTGGCCGAAAAAAGCATATATCAGAAAATACGGTGAGATACCGACGGTACCGGAAAACCCCGACTTGTCTCCGAGCGATAGTCTGATCTTAGGTCAGGAGCTCAAACGTGTTTTCGGCAAACGTGCACAGGTCGATGAAGTCGGCGACAGCAAGTTCCACATCACGCTTCCGAACGGCATCGAATTGAATGCACAGACGGAGAAAGATATCGTGGTTCCGTCTGTAAAAGCCGCTTCCATTCGCAAGCAGTACGACTTGCCGAATCGTACGATATTTAAGCTCAAGGGTCATCTTGATGAGGTGGATTCCGAAGCACTCATTCGCTTGAGCAGTCTGCATGATGTTGATACACTGCAGCATGAGGCTGTTCATTTCGCACTCAATACGGTCACGACACGCAAAGAAAAACAGATGCTCGAAGAATTGTTCGGCACGAATGAGGAAAACCAAGTAGCAGGCATCATGCAGGCCATCGCCGATGAACGCAATGCACGAGCAGAGCATCCGATGCCGATCATCAGAACGGTCTTGCGCAAGATCGAAAACCTCGGCGGATACGTCAAGTCGTTTGCCGAAAATGTACCGACAGCCATTGCCAAACGGAGCCTCTCGTATCTGGAAGGTCGTCCGAAAAAAGATATCCTGCGCGACTATGCCGAAAGCTTCGTTGACGGGTCTGTCTGGGGACGCGACATCGCACCTGTTATGCGAGAGCTGCTTGAGCGAAACAGAGCCGAGATCATGGACACCATCACCAAAAACCACAGCCGATATTTTACGGAACGAGAACGCTTCGTTATGAGCACGCGCCCGCCGCATATCATGTCGCTCATCACGCATAACAACGCACCGCTTATCGTTGATAACAGCGTTCTGGACAAAGTCCTGCTCGAAAAACACGGCAAGGAGATCAAGCCCGAACATGTGGCAAGATTGAATGAGGAGATCGAACAACCGATGATCATCATTGACGGTACGTGGAAACCGAAAGGAAAAACGAAAGAAGAAAGAGAAGCGTATCGCGATAAACATAAAGGAACGTACAATTTTATCCTCGGCATGGAAGATAACCACAAGCAGAATATCATCGTTCCTGTCGGGGTCGATTATGACCTTAGCGGTAAGAATAAAGAAAAAGTCAACAAAATAAAAAGTATGTACGGTTATGGCACCAAAAATAAAGAAGAATACAGAACGAATATCCATGAGATCATGGAAATGGTCAGACACAAAGACTTGGTCTATGTCGATAAGGACAAGGTGCTTGAAGCAGTACGCAAACATCGCCCCAAAGAGTTCGAGCGTATCCGCGATTATCTCGACAAAAAGCTTCCGCCAAACGTCCATACGGTCGAATCGTATCGCGAATATCGTAAACGCCGCGGTATGAAACCGATCCGCGAATCGCGCGACTAGCGCAACATAAAAAAGCAGACTCTGATGAGTCTGCTTTTTGTTTATCAATCAGGCTGTATCGACGGCTGGCTCGTGACGACAGACAGGGCGACAGTCGTCTTGGTGCGGGCAATGCCGTGATGTGCTTTGATCTTGTTGAGAAGTACCTCAAGTGTATGAGTATTCTGCGTGATGATCTTGAGCGAGAAGTCAAAATCACCTGTGATGTAAAGACATTCCTGAATATCGGGCTCGCCTTTGACGAACTCGGTGAAGCTGTCGCTGTAACGCGGGCTTTCCAGACCGACGAACATGAGTGCGATAAGCTCCTTGTTCAGTTTGTGCGGATTCAAGATCGCGCAGTATTTCTCGATGACACCTGCATTTTCCAGCTTTTTAAGACGTTCGCTGATGGCAGGCATCGACATACCGATCTCGGCGCTGAGATCGGAGATGGTCTTGCGTGCATTTTGCTGCAATAGACGGAGAATTTTTACATCAATATCATCCATAAGTAGTCACCCGATCCTTTTTTTCTTATTTGATAACGATCTCTTTATGTGAACATGGATAAAAAAATAAAAGCTGATGACTTATTATACCATGAAAAACAAAAAATATAAAGCAAAATCAAAAAATTCTTATTTTTTATAGGCGAACGCAAAATGAAAAAAATATAGACGGCAATGCGTGCGAATAACAGGAAAAAGCCGTAGGTGATAGAATACAATAAGGTACGGGATTTTTATTTGGTATACGGTAAACAAGAAGGGTCTGGAAATAGATGAAGAAATCAAATGTACAAATAAACGGAAGAATAAATAAGTTGATAGCCTTTTTGGTCTTCCTCCTGATCGTGGCTGTCGGGCGCTTGGCATGGCTCCAGATTGTCGTGGGCGATGATCTGACGGATAAGTTCCACAACATGAGCATGCGCGAATATAAGCTCCAGTCGCCGCGCGGCGGTATCTACGACCGCAACGGACGCGAGCTTGCGATCAGCATCGAAACGAAGTCGCTCTTCGTCGATCCGAAGGTAGTGATGGAGAATGCGGAAAATATGTCGCCGCAGGAAGCGGTATCGCTTATCGCGCCGATCGTCAATATGCCTCCCGAGGAGATCATGAAACTTATCGAACGCGGCGGTCAGTTCGCGTGGGTCAAACGACATTTGGAAACAGAAGAGATCAATCGTATCAACGAGGTGCGTAAGAATACGAAGATCAAAGGGTTTGCGTATTATCCCGAGGTCAAGCGATACTATCCCTTGAACTCGGTGGCGGCGCAGGTCCTCGGGTTCGTTAATCAGGAAGATAAAGGTATCATCGGCGTCGAGAATATGTATAACGATATCTTAAAAGGGTCGGTCATGATGCAAAAGGTCACCGTCGATAACTACGGACGTGCGATCGGTGAATCGGTACACGTGCCGAAGTTCATCCGCGACGGCAAGGCCATCTATCTGACGATAGACAGCCAGATACAATGTATCGCAGAAGCGGCGATGGACGAAGCAATGACGGTAAACAAGACGAACAAAGGTACCATCATCGTCGTCGATCCGAAAACGGGTGAGATACTGGCGATGGTAAGCCGTCCGACGTTCGACCCGAATAAGCTTGATAAGCTTGAGAATGATCGTTTGATCGTCAACGGTATCACGCACGGGTATGAACCGGGCTCGACGTTTAAGTCGGTCGTAGCGGCGATGGCGATCGAAGAAAAAGTCGTATCGCCCGATGAGGTGTTCTATGACAGCGGATATATCGAAGTATCCGGGCACCGTATGAAAAACTGGGATGGTAAAGGTCACGGCAATGTGACGTTCACCGATATTATCAAGAACTCTCTCAATACAGGGTTCGCTAAAGTAGGCCTCAGACTTGGCGGAGAAAGACTGCTTTCGTATGCTAAGAAGTTTGGTTTCGACCAAACGACGAATATCGAACTGCCGGGTGAAGAAAAAGGTTTCTTGTTCCGCTCGGCACGTGATATGGTAGATTCGGATATCGCTACGATGTCGATCGGACAGAGTATCTTGGTAACGCCGATACAGGTCTTGATGGCAGTATCGTCGCTTGCCAACGACGGCGTGCTCTTGCAGCCGCGTATCATTCGCGAGATCAGGAATGCCGACGGTTCTGTCTACGAATCGCACAAAGAAAGCATCGTCGTACGCCAGACGGTATCTGCCGAAACGGCGAATACGATGAAAGGTCTGCTTGAAAAGGTTATCTCCGAAGGCGGCGGCAGCAAAGCGCAGATACCGGGGTACCGCGTTGCAGGGAAAACAGGTACGGCACAGAAGGTAGAAAAAGGCGTCTACAAACCGGGTGAATATATCGCCTCGTTCGTCGGCTTTGCTCCGGTAGAAAATCCGCGTCTTGCGGTCATCGTTGTCATCGACAATCCGTCCGGCAGCAGTTATTACGGCGGGCAGGTAGCCGCACCTGTTGCGAAGAAGATCCTGCACGAGTCGATGAGATATCTCAATATCCTGCCGAATGAAACGGCGACAACAGAACTTCCGCGTAATGAAAGACAGACGCCGAAAGCGATGCCGAGCGTGAAGGAGAAGAAGGGTCTTGTGATGGTGCCCGATGTACGCGGCAAGACGATGAAAGAAGCGATGCGCGCGCTCATGTCGGAAGGCCTTACGATGATACCGGAAGGTACGGGTATCGCGGTCAGCCAAGATATCACGCCGCATTCGTCGGCGCAGGCAGGCTCGGCGGTGCGCGTCCGATTTGAACCGCGATGATGATTGATAAGTAAAAGGGACGGCTGATGCCGTCCCGTGAACGAGTCCGAAGGTTACTTTTGCATATTCGCTTCATACTGTTCGATCATGCGACGTACCATCTGACCGCCAACACGGCCACAGTCGGCACTTGTCATGGTCGCCCAGCCGTTTTGGCGGACAGTATCGGCAATCCCCAGCTCGGAAGCAATTTCAAATTTCATCTGATCCAAGGCATTTTCTGCTGCCGGATTGACAGGTTTTCTGCTTCTGGACATTTTCGAATCACCTCCTTTGCAGTTGTGTAATCGTAGTATGTCACAGAAGAAAGATCATATGCGATTTGAAAAGCGTGTAATTTGTGGCAGATTTTTGTCAATACTACACAAGATCGGATGATAAGTTTTAAATAGAGGTGACAGGTTATGTATCAACGTCCCGTATGGGCGGAAATAGACCTCGGCGCGATCGCGTCGAATGTACGAAATATCAAACAGAAGATCGGTCAGGAAACGAAACTGTGTGCTGTCGTCAAGGCTGACGCGTACGGGCACGGTACGGTGCAGGCGGCGCGTACGGCACTTGCCGAAGGTGCCGACTATCTGGCGGTCGCTGTGCTTCGTGAGGCGCAGGAACTTCGTCACGGCGGTATCACGGCACCGATCTTGATCTTGGGAGCAACGCCGATCGTGCAGGCGCGCGATCTCCTCGAACACGATGTCGAGCAAGCCATCTTCTCGCTCGATATGGCAAAAGCCATCTCCGAGATGGCTGTCGCGATGAACAAGGTCGCACGTGTCCATATCAAGATCGATACGGGCATGATGCGTGTCGGTATCCATCCCGAAGAGACGGGCGATTTCGTCAAAGCGGTCATGGCGATGCCGAATATCAAGATACAAGGTATCTTCTCTCACTTCGCGATGGCAGACGTACGCGACAAGACACATGCGATCGCGCAACTCGAAAAATTCCGCGAGGCAGTACGCTTGGCAGAGCACGCAGGTGCCGATATCCCGCTCAAACAGATCGCCAACAGCGCGGCGATCCTCGATATGCCCGAATCGTACTGCAATATGGTACGGGCAGGCATCATTCTCTACGGCCTCTTGCCATCCGATGAAGTATCGTGTGATATCGAGCTTCGTCCTGCGATGACGCTCAAAGCA